>NZ_BLXW01000022.1:0-89057 GCF_054784495.1 Geomonas sp. Red276 | reverse complement strand
CAGTACCGCTTTAACCGTCGTTTCGATCTTGCTGCTATGCTTCCCCGCCTCGCTGCTGCCGCTGCCCGGACTGGCAGCCGACCAGAGCGGTGGTTACGCCTAGCGGAAGATTGGCGCTAATCAGGTTTTTCTAAGCCTTTCCTCGTGTGATTTCATTGAAACTCCCTCCACTTTTGCAGTATAGTCCCCTCATCCTCCGATCCGCCCAGTCACCGTGGTTCCCGTCATTGAACGTGCTGTCATAGAGGGGGGTGTGGCTATGTTATTTCCCAGGCGTGAGAAAGAAGTCCGGCATGGAGTACTGCTGGAGAAACCGGTCGATGACCCTCCCTGTTGCCGCGGCTGCGACGGGGTCTGCTGCCGCTCCTTCCCGAGCGTGGAGCTTACCTGGGAGGAATACGAGCAACTCCAGGCCTTGGGCGCCACCCGCCTGGAGTTCGCCCTCTACGGCCCTCCGAGGCTCATGATCGAAAACGGCTGCGAATTCCTGGTGGGAAGCCGCTGCGGCATCTACCTCCACCGCCCCGCCATCTGCCGGCATTTCATCTGCCGGACCGAGGGCGGCGCCTCCTCCGCCTAACCATCCGTACACAGGACACCTTTTCGGTGCCAGGCTGCGGACCACCTCCTGGCCGGCATGGGGGACTGCCCCAAACCTAACGAGCCCACCGGAGGCAGACATGATAAGAGGAGTACTTCTCGATCTCAGCGGCACCATCCATCTCGGCCCCAACCCCTTACCGGGTGCGGTCGCGGCGGTAAGCTCCCTCGAGAAGCGGGGGATACCGGTCCGCTTCGTCACCAACACCTCCCGCAGGACGCGCGAAACCCTCTACCGGGATCTGAACGAGATGGGATTCAGCATCCCGGCCGAGCACATCTTCACCGCGCCGCTCGCGGTCCGGCGCTACCTGGAGCTGCACGGCCTGCGCCCCTACCTGCTGGTCCACCCCAACCTCTTTGCCGATTTCCAGGGGATCCCCCGGGAGAACCCCAATGCCGTGGTGGTGGGGGATGCCGAGGACGATTTCAGCTATCAAAAGATGAACGAGGCCTTCCGGCTGCTCAAGCAGGGTGCCAAGCTCCTCGCGACCGGCCGCACCCGCTACTTCGAGGGGAAAGACGGGCTGGAACTGGACGCCGGCCCCTATGTCGCCGCCCTTGAGTACGCCGCCCAGACCAGCGCGGTGGTACTCGGCAAACCGTCCGCGGAGTTCTTCCTGGAGGCAGCCGAAGAGCTGGGGCTTCACCCCTCGGAGTGCGTGATGGTCGGGGACGATCCGGAATCGGACGTGGCCGCCGCCGTGCGGGCCGGCCTGCACGGGATACTGGTCAAGACGGGGAAGTACCGTGACGGTGACGAGAAGCTGGTCGGCGATGGGGGGATGGTGGCGAGCGACGTGGTCGCCGCCATCGAGTGGGTGTTGGAAAACGTGGCAAAACCAATCAAACAGTAGAACGCGGATGACGCGGATTTGGCGGATTTACGCGGATAACCCATAAAAACATTTTCTGGAAACTTCAAAAGCTTAATCCCGCACCGCAAATACGTTCTCATGTTTCTTCAAAAAAAAGCCGCCCGGGGTGACCCGCTAGCTAGTGGGTTAACGTGGGTATGGTTTTTAGGACCACAGGATGTAGCCTCCAGGGCGTAAAACCGCGCTGGGGGCTACTTTGCGTTTGCCCCCCTCCCGCCCCACGCATCACCAAGCAGTTTGGAGCCTTCCGTTACCTTTAGCGCCGCGCCCTACGCCTAGCCTACCCGCGAGCTTCTTTCCACTTGACTTTCAACAACCAGCACTCTACTGTAATTTACATATAGATGCAAAAAGCATCTGATGGAGGTGTTCGATGGTATCAATTTCCTTCTGGTCCATCACAGCGGTGGTGGTGCTGGTTTCCTGGTGGCGGGACCCGGAGCGGACTAAAAAGGCACTCCGTACCAGCGGCCGATCGCTGCAGGGGCTCATACCAAACGTGCTGGGGATGATCGCCCTGGTCGGCCTGGTGCTCGCGTTGGTCCCACAAGAGATGCTGACCAAGATGTTCACCTTCAAAGGGGTGACCGGCTTTGCACTGATCTCGCTGGTTGGCGCAGTCGTCACCATTCCCGCCCCGATTGCTTTTCCCTTGGCCGGTTCGCTGCTTCGGGTGGGAGCGGCTCCGGCCGCTCTGGCCGCGTTTATCACAACGTTGACGATGGTCGGCATTGTCTCGGCCCCCATGGAGGTATCCTACTTCGGGGTGAGGTTTACCCTGGTCCGGCAGACCTTGAGCTTCGCCGCCGCAATCGTCATAGGTCTGCTCATGGGGGTGTTTCTCTGATGGCAACGCAACTCATGAAATACCGGTTATTTCTCCTGGTCGCAGCCGTCGACGTTACGTTGGCCCTCTGGCGACCAGCGCTGGCCGGACATTCGGCGACGAACGCATTTAGTTTCCTGGCCGAGGTCCTGATGATCCTCCCGCCGGTGATGGTGCTGATAGGACTGCTGGATGCATGGGTCCCCCGGGTGTTGGTGGAGGCGCATCTTGGCCGGGGTGCCGGGTTGCGCGGTGCAATCTTTGCCATCCTCCTCGGGACCGCCGCAGCGGGGCCGATCTATGCCGCATTCCCCATCGCGCTCTCCCTGCGTAACAAGGGGGCGCGGTTGGCGAACATGGTGATCTTCCTGGGCACCTGGGCCAGCATCAAGATTCCGATGCTTCTCATGGAAGGCAGTTTCATCGGCCTGCGCTTCGCCCTTTTGCGGCTGGCATTCACCGTACCGTGCGTCTTGGGTGCCGGCTACCTGATGGAAATGATCATGCCTGAGGATGCCGTGCTCGACGCGGCGGAGCCGGGTTTAAGGGAGGAAACGGCAGTATGACAGCGAAGGTAAGACAGCACTATCGGCATTTGCCTGCGTTCATCCTGTTGGCGCTGGCGGAAAAACCGGTGCACGGAAGCGCGATACACAGCGTGTTGATGGAACGGATGGGGCTTTACCGGCCGGACAGCGGCGCCATCTACCGGACTCTTCAACAACTGGAACAGGACGGCGAGGTCGTCTTTGAATGGGACACCAGCGGGAGCGGGCCGGCGAGGAAGGTCTACAGCCTCACCCCTGCGGGATGGGGAAAATTGGAACAGTGGCGGGAGGATATTGAAATGCGAGTAGTTAACCTGCAGAACTTCCTGGAGATTTTCTCTTCGTTGAAGAAGCCATAGAAGGGGTTGAGGGCATAAACGACAAGCCCTCGGGAGGGAGCGAGTGCCCCGGAGGTACAAAATCAGCCCCTATCCAGGCTTAAGACCTGAATAGGGGCTGATTCGTTTACCACAACATCTTGTGTGCCGTTTGCCGTACCCACGATAACCCACTAGCTAGGGGTGACCCGCGGGCGGCTTTTTTTGTCAGAGGCTAGCTCTTTCTGAGAGTTGTTCGCTCGGAGTGGACGAGAGCTCGCAGACTAGAAGAGGTAGTAGAGGGAGAAGCCGAGGCGGACGCCGTCGACGTCCTTCACCTTGGCGCCGGTCTCCTTGTCGGAGACATCGGTGGACCAGACGTAGGCGACACTCGGGATCAGGTAGAAGTTGTGGGCGACCTGGATGTAGGGGGCGGCCTCGATGTCGAAGTCTTCGTTAGCAGTCACCTTGCTGGTGGCGGTGTTGAAGTTCGCGTCGAACTTGGCATCGAGGGTGAAGGTTTCGTTGATCTCCTTCTCCACGCCGAGGGTCAGGGTGTGGGTGTCCTGCTCGCCGTTGTTCCTGATGGTGGCACGGTAGATGGCGTACGGGGTGTGGTGGCGGTTGAGCTTGTAGCTCGCGGCCACGAATGGGCTCACGTCGGTGGTGCCGGTGCCGCCGGAACCTTTGCCGGCGGTGTCGAATTTCAGGCCGAGGCCGCCGACCACCGCGTAGCGCTCCTCCTCGCCACCCAGCAGGTGAAACTTACCTTGCAGGGCGAAGTCGCCGAAGCCGTCGCGCTGCTCCAGCTCGGGATCCAGGCCGGGCATCTCGACCTTCGCGCGCTCGTTGAAGAGATAGGGGATGGAAGCGGTCATCTCGAAGCCGGGGATGATGCCGACGCCGACGGAGTAGAGGGATTCGGTGGTGTTGTAGTAGACCTTGCCGGTGCCGTCAGCCGGGCTGCCGAGGTTGCCGGCAGCGTGGGTGTACTCGAGGGTGGCCTGGGCTTCCACCTGCTTGGGATCGAGGATGTCGGTTACCAGCAGCTTGTGTTCCGCGCGCGCGGCGGTCGCTGTCATCATCACGAGGCCGAAGACAGCAAGGAAAATCTTCTTCATTGAACTTTTTCCTCCAGGGTTGAATTGTGAAGCAAAAAAATTCATTAATACATCAACTTCACATTAAAGGCAACCCCTGGATCCCCTTGATGCCGAGACAAAGCGGCACACGCTCATTACGAAATAATAGATCTGTCCCGGTTTTCCAGTTTCGTTTCTACGGTTTCTGGATGGCTTCAATGATGGAGCGGAAGGCCCCGGGGGACGCGGGCCTTCCGCGAGTACCACCAGACGATGCTCAGGATGTCCTCCGGCCGGCACGGCTTCCTCAGCACCGGGGAAATCCCGATCCGCGACGCCTCGCGCTCCACCACGAAGGAGGCGTCGCCGGTGATCATGACGATGCGGAGCTTCGGATAGAGCCGCTTCGCCTCCTCCGACAACTCGAGCCCGTTCAGCCCGGGCATGTTGAGGTCGGTGATCATCAGGCCGTAGCCCCCCTTCTTCAGCATGCCGAGCGCCTCCAGCCCGTTGGAGGCTGCATCGACGCCGACTTCTTCCTGTTCGATGACGCACTTCAAGAGCTTTCTGAAATGGTCGTCATCGTCGACTACGAGGACGTTTCCGCGCTCCATGGCCGCCCCCCGATCAAAGTGGCGGAGCTGGGCGCCGGCCGGGGTCGGGCTCAAGCTTCTGGGCCAGCGTACGCTGAGCGGAGGTCAGCACGGCGTTCACCTGGAAGCGCGTCTTCACCCTGGAGACCGTCAGCTCCTCCTCGACCTGGGCCAAAGCGGCCGCCAGGGACTGGACGGAGGCCTCGTCGTAGCTCGTCGCCCACCCGGCGAGACGAAGCTGCGCCCGCAGCTCCTCCCCCTTTTGGACCAGGGAGGCGTCGGCATCGCGGGCGGCCTGCATGATCGCCTCGATCTGGGCCTGCTGGGCAGCGGTCAGATCGAGAGCCTTGGCCATCGACTGCACGGGATCGGGCGGTGGGGGAAACCCTGCCGCGGAGCCGAAGCTCGCCAGCCCGAAGATGAGAAGCGCCACGGTGCTTCCTGCCATTACCTTTTTCATCGTCTCCTCCTTCTGTTGATTGGACACTTGGGGAAGCGCCCGCCGGTATCGGTGTCGATGACTAAAAGGTACCGCAGCGCACCATTAAGTTGGGTAAAGAGATGTGGAGAATTGTCAACGGGGAACGGAGTCAGTTTCAGGAGGCTCTACCTTCAGGGAGAAGAACACTCACCAGCGCCAAAGAATGACATAAGCAGGTGAAACTCCTACGCCGGCTTGACAAGGAGAGCGGCAGACGGCAACCTTTTATGACTGAGAATCGCACCTTATTCTATTCTGGCAGGGCTGGCATGACGATGATAACGTGGAACTTTGCTTTCGTGGTTGGCATTGAAGAGGTCGATCAGCATCACCGGCGCCTGGTGGACCTGCTGAACAAAGGGTATCGCCAGTTGAACGATGACACCTCACCGCTCAACCTTCGACCGGTCCTCATGGAGCTCGTGGACTACGCCAACTATCACTTCGCCTGCGAGGAGAGTTGGATGGCTTCCGCCAGTTACCCCGACCTGCCAAGGCATAGAAAAGAGCATGAGCTCTTTACCGAAAGGGTGCTGGCTCTCACGAGACGGCACCAGGAAGAGAAAGAGGTCACCCTCGAGACCCTGAACTTCATCCACAACTGGATCACCCACCATATCCTCGAAGTCGACGTGGAGTTCGCCGACTTCGTCAAGGCCTGGAAGATCACCAACAAAATACAGAGTCTTACCGCCCGCTGACCGGCTTTTCTTGTCACATCATACCGGTCAACGCGCTCTACTCC
This sequence comes from Geomonas sp. Red276, assembly GCF_054784495.1. Taxonomy (NCBI): domain Bacteria; kingdom Pseudomonadati; phylum Thermodesulfobacteriota; class Desulfuromonadia; order Geobacterales; family Geobacteraceae; genus Geomonas; species Geomonas sp. Red276. The sequence continues at coordinate 82,987 of NZ_BLXW01000022.1, read as the reverse complement.
CGCGCCGAAAGGGAGTGCGGCTCCCGCCACTCACCAAAGCGGCGCCACCGGCTGTTCCGTGAAGACGGGAACCGGCCCACCCCTTCCGTCGCCGTCGCGGTCGGAGAGCGTGAGCAAGGAGAGGTAGGGCCTCGCGGCCGGGTCGTAGATGACCGTGATCCGCCCGCCTCTTCCCGGGGCGCCGGGGAACCCGTCCCGGCCATCCCTGCCGTCCCACCCCGATTCTCTCCCCTTTGCGCCCATGGCCCCCTCCTCAAAGCAGTATTAAGATCCTCATACCAGCTGACTGTGCAGGCAGTGTGGAGGAAATATGGAATTAACGGCAGCATGGGAATCGGTCAGGGGTGTCGCCGAGACAGTAGTTTTCTTTGCCGCGCCGACATTGACATGTCCAGCCGACGAAGTAGATTAATAGAATCCATTCAACAACTGGCTTTAACCAGGACCCCGACAGGAACCTGCGCAATCCAAAGAGCAAGGGTGGCCTCACTGTCTGATTCGCCACTCTGTGCAGTGGGACGATCCGATGGACCATACACTCAGGAGAGGGGCGATCCTCCTCGCCGTTGTCATCACCTTCGTGCTGCTGGTACTGCCGGCACTCCCGATGGCGGCGCAGGCCGGCGAATTCACCTTCCTGACCGAGCATCCCGGTAAGGCAACCGCGACGGTCACGGTGGCCAACCAGCCGCTGAAACTGCTGAGCCGCCAGGACGCCGCCGCCTACAAGCGAAACCTGGAAAAGCTGCGCGAGCTCATCCTCAAGCAGCCGGTGTTCCACCCCCCCCGCGGGGTGGAGGTGATCGGCTACTTCCGCCCCAACGATTCCCTCCCCGCCTCCACCAAGCTTCCCATCCCCGGCTTCGGGTACCTCCGCTTCCATTTCTACCATCTCGCCCCCAAGAGCGGAAAACCGGTCCGCATCTGCTGCACCACCGACGAGATCCACGTCTCCATCAACGATCCCGGCCAAGGCTTCGACGGCATCGGGGGGGAGAGCGGGTTCGCCTCCAAGGCGATCTACGAACCGCGGAAGGTGGCGGAGATGGCGGGCTTCCCGGTCTACCGGATGGACGGCGGCGACGAGCTCGTGCTCCTCACCCGCAACGGGGTGGTCCCCTGGATACCGGTGACCAGGGAGGAGTACGTCACGGTCTATCTCAAGTACTGGCAGGCGATGGCCAGGGAGACCCCGCAGGAGACCGTGTTCCTCCCGCAGATCGTCGCCAGGCACCGGGCCGCCCTGGAGAGGATGACGCCGGAGGAGCGGAAGATGCAGGCGCGCCAGTTCACCTGGGACCCGTACGAGCCGACCCTCGCGCCGGTGGGGAGCGAAGAGGGACGGCCGCTGGTGCGGATCAACCCGGCCTGGTACGACCCGTCCCTGCCGCGCTCCGCGTTCCAGCTGATCGCCCTCCGCTTCAGCTACAGCGGCAACCTCAACCACGACGCCCCCGGCAAGACGGTGCAAGGCGACGTGAGCCCCTTCAGGGTCTGGCAGGCGCTGCACACCTCGGACTGGGGGGAGATCGGCAAGGCCTTGACCGGTCAATAACCTGAAACGGCCAAAGAACCAATTCAAGTAAGGGGGGGACAGCCATGAAACGACAGCTACTGCTGGGAGGAGTGCTTCTGTTGGCCGGGGCGGCGGTCTGCCACGCCGACTGGCTGAGCGACACGATCCAGGGGGCCGGGAAAAGGCTCGGCAATCGTGCGGTGAACGACGCCGGCAACAGCGCCTACGATTCCGCCAAGGGGGCCGTGAAGGGGGACAAGTCCAAGGCGCCCAACGCGAAGCAGACGCAGGGGGGATCGCCGCAGGGAGGGCAACAGCAGTCGGCGGCACCGTTGCCGGCCGATATCTCCATAGAAGAAGCGGAAAGGGTCCTCACCAAGTTCGACTTCGTCCCGGGTGACCAGATGATCTTCCACGACGATTTCGCCGAGACCGAGGTGGGCGAGTTCCCGCGCAAGTGGACGCTCGACGGCCCCAAGCCCGGCAACAACAACACGGTCGACGTCGTCGAGTACCAGGGGAAACATTTCCTCCGTTCGGTTCCCGGCACCGGGGGGATGCCCCCCGCAACCCAATACCTGCGGCTGGACCAGAAAGGGGACTTCCCGGAGAAGTTCACCATCGAGTTCGACGCCGTCCTCTCGTCGGTCAACAACTCGCCGGTCTACTACGTCATGTACAAGGTCCTCTTCGTCCCCGCCGACAAGAAGATCGACCTCTGGCGGCGCTCAAGCCCTGCCGCGCTCCAGATCTCCGGCCAGGACAACGTCTCCGCCAACACCATGACCAAGGTAAAGCTCAACGACGGCAAGGTACACCACGTCTCCATCAGCGTGAACGGCACCTTCGTCAAGGCCTACGTCGACAACCAGCGGGTGATCAACGACCCGGACGGGGTGAAGCGCCCCATCAAGCAGCTCGGTCTGCAGATGTCCACCCCCAACAACTTCAAGGCCGAGAACGTGATGTTCACCAATTTCAGGCTGGCGGCCGGCGGGAAGGAGATCAAGTCGGCGCTCGACACCGACGGCAGGATCGTCACCCACGGCATCCTGTTTGACACCGGGAAGTCCACCATCAAGGGTGAGTCGCTCCCGACCCTCAAGATGATCCTGGGCCTTTTGAACGATGATCCCGAGCTGAAGTTCTCCATCGAGGGGCACACCGACAACCAGGGGAACAAGAAGATCAACCAGCCGCTCTCCGAGGAGCGCGCGGCAGCGGTCAGGTCGTGGCTGGAAGGAAAGGGGATCGATTCCGGCCGCCTGAAGACCGCCGGCTTCGGCGACAGCAAGCCGATCGACAGCAACAAGACCCCGGAAGGAAGGGCCAACAACCGGCGGGTCGAATTCGTGAAGTTCTAAGCCCGGCGCCAAGAAGGCCGCCCCCATCACCGGGGCGGCCTTCTTCTTTCTACTTACCGGGGCCTTTTTAACCTTGACCGCATGATACATAAATAAGGTATATTACGGTCTATGCCGTGAGGCTAACGAGGCAGGCGGACAAGCAGAAAGAGAAGCTTCCGGAAAAGGTCCGGGGGGCTCTCCTCTTTCTTTTACACGAGATTTCGCGACGAGGGCCGGTGAGGGGTGATTGGCCCAACTATGGCAAGCTCGGTCCCGGCCGTCACCACTGTCATCTGAAGAAAGGGAAGCCGACGTACGTCGCGGTATGGCAAGAAGTTGCCGGGGAGATCCGACTCGTGGAGGTCACCTATGTTGGAACGCACGAAAAAGCACCGTACTGAAAACCAACTGGAGGCCCGTTTCGTCGGGAGCCGGGAGGAGATCGGCAAGCTGCGCGAGTATGCCAAGCAGATCGGGGCCAAAGAGAGCGATGGTGGTGTCACCATTCAAGAAGCCTTCCCCGGTTACGCTGATAACGCCGGCGGGATGGCTATCAGAGGGGCACGCTTCAGGGAAGGGCTGACCCAACGGCAAGTTGCCGAAGCCACCGGCATCCCCCAAAGGCATATCTCCGAATTGGAAAACGGAAAACGGCAGATCGGCAAGGAGTGGGCGAAACGACTGGCAAAAGCCCTCAATGTCGGCGATTATCGACTGTTCCTGTAGCTACCTTCACTGGTTTCCCGCCCCTGGCTTTCGTGTACGTTGAGCATGTCACCTACTGGACCGACCTTTTTCCAGCAGCCCCTGTGACGAGATACCTGGCGTCCGAGGCCCGTCGCCGCTGCCCCCATATTTAATTTCACAACTGCACCTTTTAATGGGGACACTTCTCTTCTATGCTCAATGAGTGGGAAGCTCCCCCGACCGCTCCCGTACCTCTGGCTGCGGACGGAGTTGCCGGTGGAGGCGCTCCCTTTCGACGTCCCTGATGAATGAATTGGCCAACCGATGCAAACGAAAGAGGAGAAGGATCATGATTCCCGAGAAGCTGCTGGAAATACTGAAACAGGATGGCATCGTCGCCATCGCGACGTTGGGGGAAGACGGGCCGCACATGGTCAACACGTGGAACAGCTACGTCAAGATCACCGAAGAGGGGCGGTTGCTGATCCCCGCCGGCTATATGAACCGCACCGAAGCTAACGTCGCCTCCAACCCCAACATCCTCATCACCCTCGGGAGCAGCAAAGTCCAGGGGCTGCACGGGCCGGGCGCCGGATTCCTCATCAAAGGGAAGGCTACCTTCGAAACCTCCGGCCCGGACTTCGACCTCCTGAAGGCCAAGTTCAGCTGGGTCCGCGCCGCCCTGGCGGTCGATCCCGAATCCATCACCCAAACCTGGTAGCCCCTCCCCCCCGTTCGACTCCTTATACCCTCACCCTTCAGGGGTGGCCGAAGGCCCGACTCTTTATACCCTCGCCCCTTCAGGGGAGAGGGTGGCCGAAGGCCGGGTGAGGGAGGTTTTGTCGGAGCCCTACCCTCACCCCCGCCCCTCTCCCCCAGTGGGGGCGAGGGGAGAGGTAAAAAGGGGAGAGGGTGGCCGAAGGCCGGGTGAGGGAAGGTTTTCTTCGCCGCCCTGACTTGTTTCATGACCCCCGCGGCCCGCAAGGTGAAGGCGGTATCCATCGGAACTCCTCCGCTTTCCAGCACCTTGGCCGTCCACGTATTGCAGGTGTCGAAGATGACGTAATACCCTACCGCATCGAAGAACCTCCCCTCCCCATGCGCGCCGTCCTTGAGAGGATACGGGCGGTGGCTGGCGTCGAGCTTGAAGCTCGCCCGCAACCGCTCCCTCATCCGCGCCAAACCCGTTTCCGACACGTTGAGCTCCACGATCTCGCTTCCGGGGAACGACTTCGCCGGAGTCGCCGGAATGGAAAAGACATGCATGACGCTGGGATTTCGCCAGAACACCGTCTTCAGGAAGACCCAGCTACTGACCTTTTCCGCCTGGTAGAATTCCGCCTCGCCCCAGCCGAACTCGTAGTACCTCCCCGGCGACAGATACTCCTTCACAAAGGCAAGCTCTTCCCCGAGGTCATCCGCCGACAACACGACGCCCGTATGCCATCCGTGCGCCGGCATCCAAGACCGAGCGCTCCTCGGCCTTGGATGCCGGCGGGTATTTCCACGTCTTGCCGGCAGCGCACCCGGTAAGGAGCATCGTCAACACCACCGCCACCAGCACCCGCCATTTCCGCCGCAGCAAATCGTTACCTGTAGTGGACATCGCTCCTGCCCCCGTGGCTTTTCCAGGTGAGCTACCAGGTAAAGGATGCCAGAAAGGCGGGATTTTAACATCCGTAAGGAGGCGCGGCCCTGTATGCCCACCGTTTCTTCATGCCGCGTGGGCACAGGGTGCCCACCCTACGAGTATCAGTCAGGCCGCGTGGGCACGGATTGTCCCCCCCTACGGGTATCAGTTGCTGCGGACGACGAACTCCATAAAGAGCCAGGCAACGACGAGGGAGACGGGAAGGATGTACCAGATGATGCGGCCGACGGAGTGGCGTTCCGGCCGCGCCGGCCAGCCGTCGTGGAGAAAGGCAAAGGTCACCCCGCGGCCGGCGCGCCATTCGAGGTTCCAGAACAGGCCAGCCAGGAAGTAGAGGAAGGAGGAGGCGTAAAGGTTCTCGAGCCACATGGGAGTGTAGGAGCCGTCGCGAAGGAGGATATAGAGGTCGTACGACCAGCTGGCCGAGAAAAGCCAGAGGCAGAGGGCGCAGTAAAGCTCCCACGCCCTCCCCTGCCGGCGGATCGTCTTCCAGATGACACCGACGGCCCAGGGAGCGGAGAGGAAGGTGAAGGTCGCCATGAAGAAGGCGTCGAAGTAGTCCCAGGTCGGGTCGCCGGTGTAGGGCGCGATGACCGAGGTGCCGACGGCCCCGAGGAGGAAGGTGGAGACCTTCCACGGGACGGCCAGAAACCGGCGGTACCCCGGCTGAAGCAGCGTGCATGCGTCCCGCTTCAGGCCGATGAGGATGAACGCGGTGACGGTGATCAACGAATATGCGGTGACATAGATCTTCATGCCGACGTTATCGGAAGATGCTTGCCAAACTTGAAGGAAAGACGTGATGCGCTCAGGGGAGCGGACCGCAAGGATCAACGTTTTCCTGTTCCAGCCACCGGGGTGGATCGTGAGCCAGGATGGCCTCGACCAGCGGCGAGAGGAAGGGATGGCGTGAAGCCAAGGCTGCCAACTTCCCGGTGTCGAGGCGGTCGCAGATTTCTCCATACCGGGCCAGCAACTCCGGGGTCATGAGGTGGGGATGCAAGGTCCGTTGCAGCTGATCCTGTATCCGCGCCATGATCCGCACTCCGCCCAGGTCGAGGTCACCCCAGTGGAAGAACGGGACGCCGGAGGGAAGCTCGTGGTCGAGCATCCGGATCAGCGACAGCGTTTTCGACGAGGGGAAACCGGCCGTGTAAAGAACCAGCCCCTCATCCTCCACCTCGGCGACATGCCGGTTGAAGGAGGCGGGGTTCTCGATGAACAGGACGTAGGAGGGCAGAGACGGGAACTCCACCCCGTCGACGGACTGCGGAGGGAAACCGAGGTAGGGGCGGACGGCGCGAAAGTCGAACAGCCGCCCCCGGTTGCGGATGGTTATCGGCCCCCTGAAAAGGACCGGGTGAGGGAATTTCACCAGCCCCAGCGACTGGTAGAGCTCGGCAGGGTCGAGCTCATCCCCCGGAAACTGCCGCTGCCAGATCCGCGAGAAACGGGGCATCATCCGCTCCATCGCCTTGGAATCCCCGACATGGCGCGCGCTGAAGGTGCGCAGATCCAGCCCCTCCTGCTTCCCGGCCGCGACGGCGTCCAGGGCCCGAAGAAGCTCCCCGGCCTCACCCACCTGTGTCACCGCCAAACCGTGGGCGGTTTTTCCCACCCGCCAATGCTCGGCCATCTCCTCGGCCAGATCCGCGATCCAGGAAGGCATCCCCGCCACGACCGGCCGGAGGTCTCCCAAGGCACGCGCCGCCTCGACGCTCGCCACCGGCAGGCCGAGAAAAGCGGCGAGCTTCGCGCCGTCAGTCAGGGTGATCCGTTCAACGAGATGGGCAGTGGTGAGGCGCCCCCATTTCAGATGTATCGCCTCCTCGCGTTCGGCAGAGTTCAGGTAGGCGTGCAGGGCGTCCTTGTCGTCGAGATTCTCCGCCTCGAAATAGGAAAGTGCCCGGCTGCGGGTGATGGGAAGCGAGACGGCCATATCGGGGGAGGCCTCCCACTTCCGAAGCATCTTCAGCAGCAACTCCTCTCCGTACCGGCTCATGGTGCGGGGACCTCGAACGGCGCCAGGGAAGGCTCAGACGGCGGCGCGAAGTAGGGATTGTCCGATCTCAGCAGGCGCTGCCCCTCCTCGGTCGGGTACTCCACCTCGAGATCGACGTTCCCGCCGTCCCGGAAGATCCGGACGATGGTGCTCATGTTCTCCGACATGATGCCGTACTTCTCGTCGGGAGCCGCCAGGATCACCTGCAGATGGATGTCCTTCAAGAAGGTGAGGCAGTTGGAGCAGTTCTCCAGGTCGAGCTTGTTGAACGCCTCGTCGAAAAGGGCCAGCGCCACGCCGCCGCGCCCCTCACCGGTCGCCGTGGAGCCGATCCGGTAGGCGGAGGCGAGCGAGGCCCCGATCGCCACGTAAAAGGGGGCCTGGTTCTCGCCCCCCGATCCCTTCTGGATGCGCTGCTTGAGCGAGGTCTTCTGGGTCCCGTCCTTGTCGAACATGGTGAAGTCGAAGACCAGATAGTTGCGGTAATCCTCCAGGTGCTTGGAATGATTCTCGTCCTTGAGCGCCTCCGCGATCTCCTCGATCGCCTCCCGATGCGGTGAGGAGGGATCGTTCGCCAGGTCGAAGAGGCCGCCGACGTTGGCCTGGCTGGCGGCGTCGAGCGAAGCGATGTAGGAGAGGATCTTCTCGTACTGCGGATTGTTCTTCCACTTGAACTGGTAGATCTCGTCGTGGAAGGGGCGCTTCTTGAGGTGGCGGTTCAGGTCGGTGACGAGCGACTTCACCTTCTCCAGCCGGGCGTTCAGGTTGACGACGAACTTGGCCCGGAAGGCGATCTCCGCCTCGTAAAGCGCGCGCGAGGACTTCTCCCGGTATTCCGCCAGCGCCGTGTCTTCCAGGCTCTTCTTCATCAGCCGCACGGCGTAGGAGACCTCCTCGAAAGAGCCGTCTCCGGCCGGCACCGCCTCCTCCGAACTCTGCAGGTAGCGGTTGCAGTGTTCCCGGAACTGTCCCCGGGCCTTCTCCTCGGTCCGGCCGATCCGGTCGGAAGCCTGCCTCGCCTCCTGCTCGGCGTGGTCGATCAGGGCGTTGTAGTCCCAGGAGAATTTTTCCCGCAGCCTTTCCATGACGTCCATCGCCTCGGCAGTGACGAAATGGCGGCTGTGGCTTGAGTTGTCACGCTCCTTGCCGAAGTGGTCGAGCATCCGCTCCTTGGCCTCAAGCTCGCTTTTTAGCTTGGCGATGGCATTTTGCAGCTCGACCGTCTTTTTCTTCAGCGCCTCGCGCCCTCTCCTCGCCTCCTCGATCGCCTTCTCCAGGGCGGCAATGGAACCCTTGAGCCCCTTGTCCTCGTGCTGGGTGAGATCCTGGATCTCCTGCCTGAGCCCTTCCAGCCGCCCCTGCCCTTCGTCGCGCACCCGGGCCAGCTCCTGGAGGCTTAGCGGGAACTCCTTCAGCGCCTGCACCTTCCCCAGGGCCTGGCGAAGCCCGAAGAGGATCTCGACGTTTTTCTGGAGGGCCTCGCGGTCCAGGTTCTTCTCCCGCGCCTCCTCCTGGATCCGCTCCAGGAGTTGCTCCCTCGACTGCCGGCCGAGGATGGAATCAACCGGCCGCATCGCGGTGGTGGCCCCGCCGGTGTAGAGCATGAGGTCGGCGGTGGCGGCCCGGTCGTGCTTGATGAGCTCCTGCTCGGTCTCCACCCGCATGACGTTCCCGAGGTGCCGGTTGACGTAGGCACGCGCGTGCTCGTTGTCGGTGGTCACCAGTTCCGCCAGCGACCCCGGCAGCGCCTTATTGAGCCAGCGGCCGCTCTTGGTGGTGTCGACCACCCGCTGCCCCTTGTTGAACTGGCGCCCTTCCCGCCGGTAGACCCGGATGGCGTCGGTCGCCTGCGCCGGATCGACGATTAGCGCCTCGCGGTGCGCTCCCAGGCAGCTCTCGATGGCGTTTCGCCAGCGCGGGTCGGAAACGTCCACCAGGTCGCACAAAGGCGTGGAGGGGATCTTGAATTCCGCCAAGAGGTCGCAGAGGCTTTCCGTCTCGTCGCTGATCGCCTTCCCCACCTTCAGCTTGGCCGCCCGCTTGGCGAGCTCGGTCACCTGGCGGTCGATGTCGACCAGCCGGGACCCGTACGCGCTGCTGCTCTTCTCCAGGGACGGCAGGTGCTCTTCGATGGCGGCGAGCAAGGTGGAAACCGTCACATCCGCCGCTGCCGGGTCCGAGGGCCAGAGCGACTCCAAAATCCCCTCTCCCGTGGTGACCAGGCCGTTGGCGTCCCGGATGGCGCGGGCGAGCGGCGCCGGTGCCGCCTCGACAAGCTCTTTTCGCTCCGGAAGCCCCTTGAGGGTTTTCCTCACCCCGGCCAAGGCCTTGAGGGCATCGCCCGTCTCCCGTTCCGAGCGCTCCAGGTCGAGCTCCAGCTTTTTCTTGCGGTGCTCGAGGTCGGAGTTGGCGAGCAGGGCCTTCTTCTCCGCCAGCGCACCGATGTCGTTCTCTATCTTGAGATCGAAACGTTCCTCCTCCTGGGCGATCTCCTCCAGTTGGGACTCGGCCGCCTCCAGGGCCTCCTGCTCGGGGCCCAATAGTTCCATGATGCGGTCGATCTGGGCGGTATGGCCGATCCAGGTGAAGGTCGCCTGGGCCTTGTGCGCCTTGATGGCGGCGTCGCAGGTGGCGGTGATGGCGGCGAGGTTCTCGATCCTGGTCGCCACCTCCTCGGCCTTGGTGCTCATGTCCCGGTAGTTCTTGAGCGCGCGGCGCAGGTCACCGAGCCTGAGCGACTCGTCCTCCTCCAGGATGAACTTCCTGACGAACTCGGTGGTGTCGGTGATGGGGGAAAAGACGATGGCGTTCTTCAGGTTCTTGAGGATGGTCTCGTCGTCGTTGGGGTACCCCTTGTCCTCGCTCAACTGGGCGAAGAGCTCCTTGGTGAAGCGCCCCGCCTGGGTCGGGAAGGAGACCGTCCCGGGGAAGCGGCGGCTGAAGGAGTGCTTCACCTCGCTCCAGGGAATGGTCTCCCGTCCCTGCGGGGTGGAGCGGACGAAATCGCCGATCCCCACCGACAGGCCGGGGACGATGAAGCGCCCGTCGACCCGCTCGTCGGGGTCGGAAAGGGTGGCGCTGAAGGCGAGTCCCACGCAGCTCTCCTCCCCGGTCGCCTCGTCGATGAATCCGAGCGCGAGATAGGTGGTCGCCTGCTCGCGCGGGCGGATGGAGGCGGAGAGATTGGGATCGTCCACCACCCCCAGGCAGTACTCCCGGATGCTCCGCCGGCTCCGCTCGCCCGCTCCCGCGTTGAGCATGACCCGGTTCTTGTTGGCGCCGGTCAAAACCGTCTGCACCGCGTCGAGGATGGAGGATTTCCCGGAGGCGTTGGGGCCCACGATCGCCATGTTGCCGCGCACCGGGATCTCCACCGCGGAAAGGAGATACCACTGGACCAGTACGATCTTGTTAAGCTTCTTCATCTGCGCTCTCCCCGGTTACCTCGCTCACCTCTTCCTCAGCCTCCTCTTCGCCTCCCGCGATCATCGACTCGAGCTGGCTTATATACCCTTCGGTGGTGACCATGCGCACGGCGGGACGGATCTGCAGGGAGATCACGCGGTCCTGCTCGTCCTCCACCTCGATGATGCCGAAGCGGCAGAAGGTGCGGAGGATCTCGCGCAGGCGCACGAGTCCCGGGCGCTCGCGGCGTACCAGGGTCTGGTACCGGTTGAGGAGGGCTTCGGTCTCGGTGAACACTGACCCCTGGCGCGCCTCGAACCTCTCCACCCCCTCCTCGTAGAGAAGGCGCAGGCAAAGGAGGAGCAGCGACTCCTCCTGGCTCAGTTGCACCACCCGCGCGCCGTCCTGCGGCAGGATGCCGACCAGCCCGTAATCCTGATCGTAGACGAGCCGACGGTTAAGGGCATCGAAGAGGTTGGTGAAATACGGTATGTGGCCGATCACCCGGTGGTAGTGTTTCCTGTCGCGGCTTTGGTCGGCGTAGAGAAACTGCCGTTCGAGGAGGACCGACGCCGTCTGCCGCATATCCGCCGCCAGCAGGTCCCCTTCCGCATCCAGCACTCTCTTCAATTCGTAAAGCATCCCGTGCTCCTTACTAATACGTACAGATCCCCTCGCCCCTCCAAGGGCGAGGGGCAGCACTTCCTTATCCCCTCGCCCCTTTAGGGGAGAGGGGCAGGGGTGAGGGAGGCTTTAAAATCTTCCCTCACCCGGCCTTCGGCCACCCTCTCCCCCAGGGGGGGCGAGGGTATAAGATATCTATATCCTTCTCCTCACCACGAACCCTGCACATTCGAGCCAGCGGTTGCGGCACGGCTCGCCGGTCGGTTCAACCTCGTACCTCGTCGCCAGGCCGAACCCTTTGCTGCCGAGCTTGGAGAGGAACTTGACGTGAGTGAAGGCGACGTAATCCTCCACCGTCTCGATCTCCATCTCCTGCGCATTCACCTGGTCCTTCGCTGCCAGGTGCCGCTCGAGGTAGGCGACCACCTTGTCGGGCGTCACCCTCCGGCGGGCCATGTAGAGGGTCAGCGCCCGGCTCTTGGCGATCACCTCCGCCGAAACCGCCGCCTCCCGCAGCACCTGGCCCGACAAGGGCGAACGCCGCCGCGCAACCAGCCGCACGCTGTTGGGCGAGAGAACGGGATGGTTCATGAGGGTGGGCGGCGACGGGAATTCTCCATCCGGACCACAGGCCGCCGCCCCCCCCGCCCCGACCGCTTCCAGGACGGCGGCGATCCGGTTGCGCATCCCCGGGGTCGTCTTGTCGAGGTAGCGCACCGTTTCGGCAACGCGGTCCTCCAGGCGGGCCCGGAACTGGTCGATCTTGGCCAGCCGCCGGTCCACCAGCTCGAACGAGCGGACAAGGTACTGGATGTCGTCCATGACCCGCATGAGCGACCTGGTATCCGTTTCCCCGTAGCGCTCCGCGTAATGCTTGGCGATGGCAACCGCCGTCTCGTATTTCCCCTGCAAGACGCGCAGGTGCTGGAGGATGCGGGTGCGGAACCGGAACGGGTTGTTCTCCGACTGCAGGGTCTTGTAGTCGGCGATCAGGATGTTGGTGACGAAATCGTCGAAGAAGGAGGCGAAGATCTCGCGCGGCGAACGGCTGGCGATGATCTGTGACTGGATGTCCTTCAACCCGTAGATGATGCTGGTTAAGTGGCTGGTGAACTTGCGTGTATTGTCCACCGCCTCGATCAAGAGCTGCCCCATCTCGTCGGGATTGTTGATCGCCGCTTCGATCTGGACCAGGATACCGAGCACGGTGCCGCCGTAGCTCTTCTTTTCGTTGTGCGAGATCGAGATCAGCGACGCCAGGAGGGAGCTGACGATGGGGGGCATGACCACCGTCTTGTTGTACCCCTCCTGGTCCTCTTCCAGCCAGCCGGTCCTGATCAGCCGATGGTAGAGATAGTCGGCGCAGCGGGGAACGGTGGGGAACTGCTCGATCTCCTCGGTATCCTCGGTACTCTCGGCTACCCACTGCAGCCGTTCGATCCGCCCGAGCGTTTCCTGTATCTCGGCGATCACGGCGTCGCGGCGCGGGAAGAAGTCCTCCGCCTCGTTCTCGTCGAAGAAAACGGGATAGAGAGCCAGCAGCACATCCTCGTAAAGATGCCGGTTCGGGCCGGCCAGCGGCTTGAAAATGTCGTCGGGGAGTTTCTTGAAAAGCATCAGCCATCGACTCGAAGAATAGGCGTGATACGGTCGGCAAGACCGCGGCGTACAGCGGTTCACATTGACCTATCATCGCCTCAAAGTCAAGGCGTCAGAGATATTCGCAGGGATGATTGACCAAGGCCCACCATAGGTGACGACGCTTCAGTCAGTTCATAGTGTCAGAGCATTTCCATTGAGCCGAGAGAATGCCTGCGGTGATAAAATTGATATACACAAAGAACACGATCTACGCCGATCCGGATAAAAGAATCGCAGCTCCGCGAGGTGATCCATGACTGAAGAAGAGACCGTTCGTGACGCGCGTACCGGCGCCAGCCTCCCGGCGACATTTCCCATCCGGGGAGCGAAGCGCTGGCGCCTCGTCTTCACTGCCGCCAAGGGGGTGCTCTTGGTGGCGCTGCTCCTTTCCACCGTTTTCATCGTGACCGTCCCGGCCTCATCGTCTGCCGCAGTGTCGGTGGGGATTTCGGTTACCTTCGCACCGCCGGCGCTCCCGGTCTACGTCCAGCCTCCTCCCCCCGCCCCGGACTACATCTGGGTCCCGGGATACTGGGCCTGGGATCCGGAGTACGGCTACTACTGGGTGCCCGGCACCTGGGTCCCCGCCCCCTACCCCGGCTGGCTATGGACTCCCGGCTACTGGGCGTGGGACAACGGGGTCTATTTCTGGAACGAAGGTTATTGGGGCCCGGTGGTGGGCTACTACGGAGGGATCAACTACGGCTGCGGCTACAACGGGTACGGATACTACGGGGGATACTGGCGGGATAGACATTTCTACTACAACCGCGCGGTGAACAACGTAGGGTCCAACGTCACGACCGTCTATCGAAGCCCGGTCAACCGCAGCACGACCAGGCGGGTAAGCTTCAGCGGCGGCGAGCGGGGGGTGCATGTACGCCCGACGACGGCCCAGTTGGCGGCAACCAGGGAGCGGGGCTCCGGCCCCATCGCCCCGCAAAGAGAGCACACCCAGGCGGCCCGCCGCGACCCGGGGCTGCGAGCCTCGGCCAACCGTGGTCGTCCCGGCATTGCCGCCACCGTCAGACCGGGTGCCCTGAGCGGCCCGGGAGTGGTCCCGGCGAAACGCGCCGGCGCGCCGTACCGGGCTCCTGCCGCACATCAAACCGGTGGACGGGAGAAAGTTCCGGGAGGTGCTTCGCCGGAACGAGCTCGCCACGAGCCCGCTCCCGCTGGAGTGCAACGAGGCGGACACGAACAGCCCGCGCACCAGCAGGCGGCGCCTCGCCGCGAACGGCCGGGAGCGACTACGTACCGTCCGCCCGCAGAACCGCGCCGCGAAGAGCGGACCCCGCGGGAGTTCGCCCCGCCCCCGGTACAGCGCCGGGAACAGCCGGCCGTACGGGAGATCCGCCCCCCGGCAGGATATTCGCCCGCTCGGGAGATGCCGCGCATGGCGCCCCCGTCAATGGGTGGGCACGCCGAACCGCGCGGAGCGCCTCATGAAGCGCCCCCGGCTCCGCACGGAGGAGGAGCCCCCCGCGAGGAGGGTGGTCACGGGAGATGACGGGGAGCTTTGATAGGAGGGAAGTGGAATGGGACTTGACAGCCGGAGAACAGCCATTATATTAGATTGCATTAACAAAATCCAATCCCACGAACAGGAGGTGTTGCATGCCGTTACCGGTTAACCCGATCAGCGTCTTTGATACCAGCTTCCTCAACTATCCCCATCTCAAACTGGCCAGCCAGATCATGGCTATCGGCGAGGCGTTCATGGCCCACAAGTATTACCAGGCGATGCCTCCAGGCGTCCCCGTCGGGGTCGAAATCAGGGACATCGGCACCCGTTACCATGACCTGACCTACGCGGTAATGACCGGCACCTTCGGCAGGAAAAGCGAGCGCGACGCACTTCGTGAAAAAGCCGTGTTGGCCACCACGCTGGCGCTGAACTGGGCGGGGATGAAGTACTTGATGGAAAACGACTTCGATTACATCAGCAACCTCGCGGTAGACCACAAGAAGGCTCCCGCTCCCAGAAGCACCACTCCTGTCATGCTCCCCGCGCCGAACAAAGTCTACTTGGAGCAGGCCCCCATGACCGGCTCCCTGCGTCTTGTGATCGGAAGGGTAAAAGGAGCCGCCGCATACCACATTCAGGCCTGTAAAGGGGATCCCAACGACGAGGCCGCGTGGAACCTGGAGTGGCAGTTCACCAAGATCAAGGGAGGCGTCACCTTGAACGGCCTGGAGCCCGGCAAGGTCTACTACGTCCGCGTCAGGTGCCTTGGCCACGCCGGCCTCGGCCCCTGGTCCACCTATGTCCATCTCATGGTCACCTGAAACCATCATCCCCCCTCCCCTCGCAAGGGGAGGGGGGATAACAGGTATGACGAGGGGCACCATCCGTCGAGCTTCCCCGCCCAAGATTAATGCTTGAAGCCCCCAACCGGACTGTCACCCCCACGAAAAAAGCTCGCCTTCATAGCCGGTTCGTTCCCCAGTCCAAAAGAAAACTCCACCCGTTTAAAGGCCGCGAGGACGCCGGGTCTCACCTATCGTGTCGGGAAAGAGTCGACGACGCCAAAAATTCGCCCACCGCGGAAACAGCACGTCCTTGATGAACGATTTTCGTTATGCCCCTCCACGCAACTACCAGCAATGACAGTGATAAAAAGCGGATAACGAAGATCCCGGAAGGATTTTCGCTATTCTTTCCGCCAGTAGGTAAACCTTCCCCGGCACATCGCACGACTCCGAGGCAGTACCGTTCAACAGACGGAGGTCAGATCTCAGGGGTAGAAGATTTACGAGGGAGGCCACCAGGAGCCTTAAGTTTGAAAGGTTACCGAGGTAGGGCGGGAAATTCTCAAGGAAGGGGAAAAGTAGCCTCATGTCCGGAGGGAGGACCGGGCCGGTGGAATTGTTCGCACCGGCTCCCCAGCTCTCTGTCGACCGGGAAACAAAAACGTCGATCTAGCGGTGAAAATGTCCACGAAGCGCCGCAAAGCCTTACCCTGAAAGCTCGAAGAATAATTGCGCTGCGCATGAAAAAAAGTCGCCTCGATTCCCTATGCCGGCCTTTCAGGGTTCTTCATGGATGCGACAGCTCTTCCAGCCTCTTTCTCAGGTCCAGGGGGGCGGCGAAAGCGAAGGCGTTACCCTGCTTGCGCTTTCTAAGCAGCGGCACCTCCTCTGAGAGCTTCAGGAGATCGGTACGGGCTGTCTGATAGCTGATTCGGTGGCTGTTGCGGTGTCCCTCTATTGTGTAAAGCGCACCAGGATGTTTGAGCGCGTGATCCAGCAGGGCAAGTTGGCGGTGATTGAGTTTTCCCTGAAAAACGGTGCGTTCCAGTAGTTTCTCCGCCTCCTCGATCTCCCCCGCCTTCGTTCTCAGGTACTCGTGCAGCCGCTCGATCGCCTTTCTTATCGTTTCTAATTGGTGAATCAGGAAGTAGGTTACGTCGTTTTCGTCGGTCTCGGTAAAGAGATAGGCTTTAACATACTGCTGGGGCGCCTCTTTGATGACGGCCGAGATGGAAAGGAATTCCAAAAGCCAGTATCCGTGCCGTAGCGCGTACCAGTAGAAGAGTGCCCGTGCGGTGCGGCCGTTGCCGTCTACGAAGGGATGGTCGTAACCGATCATGAAGTGAAGGATCATCGCCTTGAGAAGCGGATGGAGAAATCCCTGCGCCTCCCGCTCGTTGGCAAAGGTACACAAAAGCTCCAGACGCGATTCCAACTCTTCGGCTTTGGGAGGAGTATGGAGAATCTCTGTTCCGCCGGCATCGACGACGTGGATGCGGTCGTTGACGGCCCTTAGACGACCCGCCTTGTCCGGATCCTGCAGCGTCTCCTCGGTGAGGATCCGGTGCAGCTCGAAAATCATCTCCTTGGTCAGGTTCTCATTGCGGTTCTCGCGGACGAACTGCATGGCGAGATAGTTGTTGTAGATCATCTGCTCGCTGTAGTCCCGAGGCGGCCGCCCCTCGCGAAGCATTTCTTTGGCCACTTCTCGTGTGGTAGCGGCACCTTCTATCTGACTGGAGTTGATGGCCTCTTCCATGAGGGAACTGACGAGATAGGTGTCCCGTGTGTTTGGGTTGGTAATTGGCTGATGCATGAGGATGCTGCCGCTGGCATTCTGGTCGAGCCAATGCAGATCCTTCAGCATGGAATCTATGACCACGTACCGGAAATGGTCACCTGCTTTGTCTATGAAGGGAAGCTGCTTGTAATTGCGCGACAATTTGAAGCTCAGCCAATACTGTTCCGGTGTGAGTCCGTGCGGAGGCTCCAAGTAGCGGACCTTGTCCCAGTGGAGGTACCTCCCCTGAGCGTCAGTAACCATCCGCAAGCCGATTACCTTGCCCAGCAGCGCCGGCCCGGCAGCGACGACGGCATTGAGGATATCCTGCGTAAGGGGAGGTCTCACGGGTATTTTCATTGCCACACCTCTGTAAAAGTTCTCTCGATTATACACAGATATATAGCAATTACTACTTTTTTCATAATTAGTACTTCGTCTCCCCTTCCCATTCAACCCCTCGCCCCTTCAGGGGAGAGCCGAAGGCCGGGTGAGGGAGGTGGTCACCCGGCTTCGTTCAGGCAGCGGAGGGCATTGAGGGCCCGGGGATACCCCACGTAGGGGATAAGCTGGGTGATGATCTCGAGCAGGAGTTCCTTGCCATTGCCGATCTTCACGTTCCCCAGGATGTGTCCCTTCAACTGCGGCTCGCACCCGCCCAGTGACAGCAGCATGGAGAAGGTGAGGAGTTCCCGCATGTTGATGTCCAGCCCGCCCCTGGTCACGTAATCGCCGAAACAGTTTGCCGACAGGAACTCCTGGATGTGGCGCTGGCCCTCGGGTGCCTGCCGGTACATGGTGTCGATCATCTCTCCGAAGATCTCCTTCTGGAGCGCCAGGCCCTTGTCGAATCGGGTCTCGGGCGAGGTGGTGGACTGCCCCTCCAGCGGCAGGGTAATCCCCCTGCTTTGCAGGATCTCGTTGGTGGCGAGGAGAAAATCGAAAACCTTCGCGATCCCCACGTAGGGAACCGCCTGGTACACGATTTCCTTTATCTCGACGGGCGAGACCCCGACGTTGAGGGCGCCGCCCAGCATCACCCGGTATTCGCCCAGCGCCTGGCTGGCGATCATCGATGCCAGGATGATCATCAGGCGGCTCCTGGAATCAAGGCTTCCGTGGCGAAGCACCTCGTCGAAGGCGAAGTTGTCGAACACCTCGATCAGTTCAGGGTCGGTGAGCTTCAGGGTCGACTGGTGATAGGGAAAAAGTTCCTCATGGTTTTTTTCTGCTGTCTCGCTGATAGCCATGGTCGTCCTCTCTACTTCAAGGTATCGTAGTCGTCGTCCGCTACCGGCTCCAGCCAGGTTGCCGGCCCTTTTTCCGGGTGGATCTCTATGGCAATGTGGGCAAACCAGCTGTCTTTAGCGGCTCCGTGCCAGTGCTTGACATCGGCGGCAATGGTGACGACGTCGCCCGCATGAAGCTCCTGGGCCGGCTTGCCCCATTCCTGGTAGTAGCCCCTGCCCCCGGTGACCAGCAGGACTTGGCCGCCTGCGTGTTTATGCCAGTTGTTGCGGCACCCCGGCTCGAAGGTGACGTTGCCGATGGGAAGGGCCGAATCGCCAGGGGTCAGCATCTTGAGCCAGACGGTTCCCTTGAACCTGTCCGTTGCCAGCTTCTCCCCGATGGGGAAGATCACGCCGGTGCTGAGATCGTTCGTGTTCATATTCGCTCCTGTTTTTTCAAAGACCGGTTCTTTTTTCGAGGGCCTCCGGATACCGCGCTCCTTCGATCGCTATCCTGGCAGCCGCGCTCTCGATCTCGCCGAGATCGGCGCTAGTCAGTTCTAGGTCCACCGCGCCGATATTCTCCTCCAGCCGGGCGAGTTTGGTGGTGCCCGGGATGGGGACGATCCACGGCTTCTTGGCTAGGAGCCAGGCGAGGGCTATCTGCGCCGGAGTGGCCCGCTTCTTCTCCGCGATCTCGGTAAGGAGGTCGACGAGCGCCTGATTGGCCTTGCGGGCCTCGGGAGTGAAGCGCGGGACGATGTTGCGGAAGTCGTTCTTCTCGAAGGTCGTCTTGTCGTCGATCTTGCCGGTCAAAAAACCCTTGCCGAGCGGGCTGAATGGGACGAAGCCGATGCCGAGCTCCTCCAGGGTGGGGATGAGCTCCTCCTCGGGGCGTCGCCACCAGAGCGAGTACTCGCTCTGTACCGCCGTCAACGGCTGTACCGCGTGGGCCCGGCGGATGGTGTGCACCCCCGCCTCCGACATGCCGAAATGCTTCACCTTTCCCTCGCGGATCAACTCCTTCACCGTTCCGGCGACCTCCTCGATGGGAACGTTGGGGTCGACCCGGTGCTGGTAGTAGAGGTCGATCGTCTCCACGTTCAGGCGCTTGAGAGATCCTTCCACGCTCTCCCTGATCCGCTCGGGGCGGCTGTCCTGGACCTGCTGGCCATTTTCGTCGACCCCGATCCCGAATTTGGTGGCGACCGCGATCCTCCCGCGGAAGGGAGCGAGCGCCTCGCCCACCAGGGTCTCGTTCGCGTACGGACCGTAGATCTCGGCGGTGTCGAAGAAGGTGATGCCGTGATCAACCGCTTTGGCGATGAGATCGATCATTTCCTTCCGATCGGGAACCTTCCCGTAGGCCATGCTCATCCCCATGCAACCGAGCCCCAAGGCCGAAACCTCAAGACCGCTATTTCCCAAGATGCGTTTTTTCATGATCTCCTCCGTTCACCTTTTAGGGCTGGCTGACGGTCCCTGAAAGGCAACTGCTCCCCGCACCGCGTCCCCCCCCCTACACAAGGGGAGGGACAGGGTGAGGACGGGTTTAGCTGGGGCGGGCTAATCAGAAAGCCGCACGCAGTATCTGCAGTACCTCGTCTTTGCCGAGCGAAGTCAGTATGCCCAGGTTTCCGTCTTCCACGGCTTTTCCGGCGATGAGGTCGAGGTCTTCTTCCCTGACTCCGGCTTCGCGCAGGTTCGCCGGCATCTTGATGGCCGCGTAGAAAGCCTCCAGCTGCCGCACCCCGGCCTCCGCGGCTTTGGCATCGTCCTCCTCGCGGACCTCCATGACGTTGCGGGCGAATCTCGCGAAGAGCGGCAGGTGTGCGGGAGCCGAAGTCATGGTGTGACGCATCCAGGTGGGAGTCAGCAGCGCCAGGGTGACGCCGTGGGTCATGTCGTACTTGCTGGAGAGCTCGTGCCCCATGCCGTGCAGCGGGAAGGAGAACATCGGCTTGCCGAGCAACAGCTGGAAGCCGGCCAGGGCCATGGAGCTCGCCCACATGATGTTGGCCCGGGCGTCATAGTCCGCAGGGTTGGCCAGGATCTTCGGGGCCTCCTCCAGCACCGCCTTCATAAGGCCTTCATTCATGCGGTCCTGCACGTTAGCGCCGGACTCGGGGGTGAAGTACTGCTCCATGAGATGGCAGAGGATGTCGGCGACCCCGGCCATGGAATGATACTCCGGCACGGTATACGTGTACTCCGGGTCGAGGATGGAGAACCTGGGATTGACCAGCGGGTGCATGAGCACCTTTTTCTTGTGAGCCTCGCCCACGGTGATGACCGCCCCCATGTCCATCTCTGAACCGGTACCTGCCATAGTCAGGATGGTAGCCAGGGGCGCCGCGGCTTTGAGGTTGGCCCCCGGCCCTCCGCGGAAGAGATCGTTGACCGGGCCATCATATTTCACCCCGGCGGCGATCGCCTTGCAGGCGTCGAGCGTCGATCCGCCTCCCACCGCCAGGATGAAGTCGCAGCCGTTAGCACGGTAGAGCCCGATCCCTTCCTCAACGCTTTCGACCCGCGGGTTCGGCTGGATCCCGCTCAACTCCACGTACGGGAGACCGGCTTTTTCGAACTGTCCGAGGATCGCCTGGTAGATGCCGTTTTGCTTGATGCTGCCGCCGCCATAGGCGAGCAGCACCTTGGAGCCGCCATGAGCCTTGATGGTCTCGCCTAAAATGTTGATTTGCCCCTTGCCGAAGTAAGCGGTGGTAGGAATGCTGTAAATGAAATTGTCCACGTTCGTTCTCCTTCACTGTGTTGATATCGATGGTTGAAGCGTACACCGGTGCGGAAAAAGCAGGTAGTTCGATCCTGTTCAATTTTTGCCTGATCGTCCGGAAGGCTAAAAAAATCGGAGTCTCAGGAGAAAACGGACGCCAGGGTGTGGGCAGGAGGTGTAGCGGGGAGCAAAGAGTAAACACCGGGAAACGCGGCGCTACGAGGGTGAAGGGAACCGTAAATGTGCTGGAATAGCCATTGCCCATTGGGCCGAGACGGCCCCACCCTTCGGTTGGGGACCGGCGGAAAGGATCCGAGAAGGCAAAAAGGGGACCGGCACCTGAGGTGCGGTCCCCTTTTCGCAGGGTACAGACGATCCTGGACCTCCTGAAGTTCAGGCTGCGGCAGATGACTGGCGTAGCCTGTTGATGTCCCTCAAAGGAGGCGCGCCGAAGAGACGCCCGTATTCGCGGCAAAACTGTGATGCGCTCTCGTAACCGACATTGAATGCCGCGGTCGTTGCATCGAGACGTTCGGTGAGCATCAAACGCCGCGCCTCGTTCAAACGCAGCATTTTCTGGTACTGCAACGGGCTCATGGCCGTCAGGGTCCGGAAGTGGTGATGGAAGGTGGAGGTGCTCATGTTGACCTTGGTCGCCAGATCATCGATGCGTAACGGCGAAGTGAAGTTTCCCTTAAGCCAGTCGATTGCCCGCGCTATCTGGTTGCCTTGGCTTCCCGTGGAAGCTATCTGGCGCAATCGATCCCCCTGATCCCCTACCAGCAGACGGTAGATGATTTCCTTCTGGATGACCGGCGCAAGGATAGGAATATCAACTTCGTCGTCAAGGAGGTCGATCAAACGCCGGAAGGCATTTACCAGGGGCATGGTCACCTCGCCGGTTGCCATGCCGCAGCTTGAGCGCTGGGCGCGGGGCTGGGGGAGGCTCGAGTCGAGCATCAACTGGGAAATCTCGCGCAGATCGAGTGTCAACCTGAGACCGAGGTACGGCTTTTCCGGGCTCGCCTCGATGATCTGAACGAGGGTGGGCAGATGGACAGCCGTGATCAGGAAGTGGTTGGCGTCGTAGACGAACGAGTCGTCACCGAGTTGCACCCGCTTGGCCCCTTGCGCGACGAGGCAGACACTCGGCTCGTACATGCCGCTTGTTGGCTCCGTCGGCGCCACTCGCCTGAAAAGAGCAAGCCCCGGGACCGCCGTCGAGTGCAACTCCCCCTGTTCGGTCCATCGGGCAATGCTCTCACCTAAAGCCTTTATCGCGCTTTCCATGACACCCCTTATGCATCCTGCAGAATTCAATAAGTTTGCCCCCTCTTTCCTCAAGACATCTTACTTCCCACCAGGCACTCTTTCAACGGCTTATCTGGCTTTCGGAGTATCGGGCAAGAAATCAGCAGGATTGATATATCCAAAAGATGTGCCCCGGCGCCACCGTCCTCAAAGGCCTTCCCCGCGTAGGCGGAAATATCCAAAGAGCCCGAAGGCAACATAGCCGGATGGCTTGAGCAATTGCAGAAGATCGAGAGATAGGAGTGATGAGACCGCCACTTCGAAAGTTGCGCCTGTCAGTGGGAATTCCAGAGGTTTACCGTTGCGTAGCTTCGCCAGGGACGCCACGTTTCTGCCAGTGCCAGAATTTCTTTTGGCGTACGGGGCTCAAGCGCTTTTTTAACGCCGAAATCCGTATGTGGAAACGCGTCCGACCAGCCTAAAGCCCGCATGGCAACGTACTGCGCTGTCCAGGGGCCGATGCCGGGGATTGCCATCAGTTTCTTTATCTCGATTTGGGGCCGGGCACCGAAACGAAGATCGACTTCTCTCCCTGCTACCACCTGGGCTAACTTCAAGATCGTTCGCGCCCGTACTCCCGTGATGCCCAACGGCCCCAAACGATCTTCGATAGGGCGATCCAAAGCAATGATCGCTTCGGGCGATGGGAAGATGTGGGTGAGGTCCTCCACTCCGGTCTCAATTGGAGTGCCATAGGCGGCAACCAACCTTGCGGCCAGTGTGCGAGCCGCTTTCACGGTGATTTGCTGCCCAAGAACTGCCCGCACCGCCATTTCGAAGGGATCGAAACAGCCTGGCAAGCGAGTGCCCAAGGTGCAGAGACCGGCGCGGATCGTGTTCATTGAGGCAAGAGCCTCATAGACCGCATACGGCTCGCAGTGCAAGTCAAACAGGTGACGAATCCGGGCCAACAACGTGGTCAATACCGGCAGCAGAGAGGGGCTAAACGTCACGGAGAGAACGTCGCGTTGTGGCCGGAAGCCTACTCGGACCCAGCCACGGACCTGTCGTTTCTCTCTGGCGGGCATGGTTACCGTGCGAAGATATTCCCCATCCACGACCCTCTCCACCCGAGGAATGGCACGCAGGGCGAGAAAGTTCAGCATCTGCTGCCATTGATAAGGCGGACGGTAGCCTAGCTCAAGAGTTACAGGCGATTTGAGAACAATAGTGCGGCTTGTTTTTTTCACCGTCCCAGAACGCTCCCCCGGTTAAGTATTCCCCCCCTCACATTACTGCATGCCTTATGCCTAGGCAAGAAGGCCGTCATGACTCCCCGCAGCGATAAATACTTGGCACTTCGGCTATTCCGCCGGCTACGGCAACCAATTCCTTGTTTTTTGCTCATTGTTTGCATGTTCGGTAGATATCCTTCCTCGCAAGCAGGCTCACGAAAGTAGGAGAGGAGGAAACCATGCCCATCGCATTCGCAGCAGCCCTGGTGCTTCAGGTTGCGGTCTTGACTGGCGCTATCTTCACAAATGCATTTCGTGGCGGCTCTGATCACGGAGTGTCAAACGAAGCACCGACGGCATGGGTTGAACCGCCGGAAGCGTTCCCTCCCTCACCACCGGAACCCATCTCGTCCACACAAGAAGAAAGGATCGGACCGCGCATTGTCCAACCGGTGACCGGTGGTGCGCCGGAAATTGCCATTCCGCTTGGCGGGGGTATGTATCAACCGGTCACCGGCGGAGCGCCGGTGGTAGGTGTCCCGCTCGATTGAGTGTTCCTTCCGACCTGTACAGACCCGAATGACTCGCACTATAATTGAAACAGCCAAGGAGGTAGAGTCATGCGTGTGCTGTTGGTAGCGAAACTGTCGACTTCAGAATTCAACGCCAGCCTCAAAAACGGCAATGCCGGCAAAATCATCAACCGCATCCTTGAAGACACCAAGCCGGAAGCAGTCTATTTCACGGCTGAGGAAGGGTGCCGGACGGCGATGCTGATCGTTAATCTTGATGACCCTTCTTCGATTCCGCGCTTGGCGGAACCGTGGTTCCTCAACTTCAACGCGTCGATCGAGTTCAAACCGGTCATGACACCGGACGACCTGAGAAAGGCCGCTCTCGACGACCTTGGGAGAAAATGGGGTTAACTGTACCGTCAAGATGCCCTACTGAGAGAGGCGGCCGCTAATGGCCGCCTTTTTTGTGCCCCTACACCTGGCCAGGAGCCGCTCTAACCTTCACTCTGTCAGAGCGCGTCAAGACTTGACTCTTTCGACAGACCGTCGCCTGCTCGGTATACTTTGAAGAGAAAAACCTAGCAGAAAGGAGCCGATTATGAGTGCCGACGACAAGTGCCCGAAGGCGGCCAAAGTCAGTGCGCAGACAGCCGCGCGGTCGAACAGAGAGTGGTGGCCGTCCCAGCTGGACCTCAAGATCCTGCACCAGCACCCACTCCAGGCCAATCCGATGGGCAAGGATTTCAACTACGCCGAGGAGTTCAAAAAGCTCGACCTCGACGCCCTCCAAAGGGATATCTTCGAGCTGATGACCGCGTCGCAAGAGTGGTGGCCGGCGGATTACGGGCACTATGGCCCGTTGTTCATTCGGATGGCCTGGCACAGCGCAGGCACCTACCGCATCGGCGACGGCCGGGGCGGCGCGGGAGCAGGGAGCCAGCGCTTCGCCCCCCTCAACAGCTGGCCCGACAACGCAAACCTCGACAAGGCGCGCATGCTTTTGTGGCCGATCAAGCAGAAGTACGGCAGGAAGATCTCCTGGGCCGACCTGATAATCTTCGCCGGCAACTGCGCCTTGGAGTCGATGGGATTCAAGACCTTCGGCTTCGGCGGCGGGCGTGAAGACATCTGGGAACCGGAAGACATCTACTGGGGGCCCGAGGACACCTGGCTGGGCGACCGGCGCTACACCGGCGAACGGCTGCTCGAAAATCCTCTCGCCGCCGTACAGATGGGTCTTATTTACGTGAACCCGGAAGGCCCAAACGGCAACCCGGACCCACTCGCCGCGGCCAAGGACATTCGCGAGACCTTCGCTCGCATGGCGATGAACGACGAGGAGACCGTCGCGCTCATCGCCGGCGGCCACACTTTCGGCAAATGCCACGGAGCGGGCGCCGCTACACACGTCGGCCCCGAACCCGAAGGAGCGGGCATCGAGGAGCAGGGGCTTGGCTGGAAATGCAGCTTCGGCACCGGCAAAGGCGAGTACACGATCACGAGCGGGCTGGAAGGCGCCTGGACCACCAACCCGGTGAAGTGGGACAACGGCTACCTCGATGTCTTGTTCCGCTACGACTGGGAACTAACGAAGAGCCCTGCCGGCGCGCACCAGTGGACGCCCAAGGACCCGTCCGCAAGGGACAGCGTGCCTGACGCCCACAACCCCGCGAAAAGGCACGCCCCCATGATGCTGACCACGGACCTGGCCCTGAAACTGGACCCGATCTACGCACCGATCGCCAGGCGCTTCCACGAGCATCCCGATCAACTGGCGGACGCGTTCGCCCGCGCCTGGTTCAAACTGACCCATCGCGACATGGGTCCCCGGCCGCGCTATCTCGGCCCGCGGGTCCCTGCCGAAGAGCTCGTCTGGCAGGACCCCATCCCCCGTTGTACTCACGAGCTGATCGACGATCGGGATATCGCCGCCCTTAAGGAAACGATCCTGGCCTCGGGACTTTCCGTCTCCCAGTTGATCTCGACGGCCTGGGCATCGGCGGCCACCTTCCGGAGCTCCGACAAGCGCGGCGGGGCAAACGGAGCGCGCATCCGCCTGGCCCCGCAAAAGGACTGGGAAGTCAACCAGCCGGCCCAACTGAAGAGCGTGCTTGAAACCCTCGAGGGAATCCAGCAGCGGTTCAACGCCGCGCAACAAGGCGGCAAGCGTGTCTCGCTAGCCGACCTGATCGTCCTGGGGGGATGCGCTGCGGTCGAGCAAGCGGCCAAGAATGCCGGCCGGCATCTGCCGGTACCCTTTACCCCGGGACGCATGGATGCCTCGCAGGAGCAGACCGACGTGGCGTCATTCGCCCCGCTGGAGCCGGCCGCGGACGGATTCCGCAACTACCTCAAGAAGAGATACTCGGTAACGGCCGAGGAGTTGCTGATCGATCGGGCGCAGTTGTTGTCGCTGAGCGCTCCGGAGATGACCGTGCTCCTAGGCGGCCTGCGCGTTCTGAATGCCAACTTCGGGCAGTCTCAACACGGCGTCTTTACCAAGCGGCCGGGGGCGCTGACCAATGACTTCTTCGTGAACCTGCTGGACCTGAGCACGACGTGGAAGGCGACCTCGGAGGACGAGGATGTTTTCGAGGGCCACGACCGGGCGACGGGCGCACTGAAGTGGACCGGCACCCGGGCCGACCTGATCTTCGGTTCCAACTCCCAGCTCCGCGCCCTGGCGGAGGTGTACGGGAGCAGAGACGCCCAGGAGAAGTTCCAGAATGACTTCGTCGCGGCTTGGAACAAAGTGATGAACCTCGATCGCTTCGATCTGGCTTGACCTCTCAGGCATCACACAAAAAAAGCCTTGGCCATCGCCAAGGCTTTTTTTGTGCAAGGCGGCCTTCGCCTGCATCACGGCGAAGACCAATCGGCGGCAAAGTAGCGATCGAGATCACAGATCCATCCATCCTTGAGGCGCTGTTCGACAAAGCTCGCTTCGAAGCTGTTGCGGGCCAGGCGATACGCCTCCCTGACCCCTAAGCGGGGAAACGCTTCGAAGGTGGCGGTGTAGTTGTCGTTCAGGTACCCCCCGAAATATGCGGGATCGTCCGAGTTGACGGTCACCACGATCCCAGCGGCCAGCATGCTGGCGATGTTGTGGGCGGAAAGGTGCGGGAAAACGGCGAGCTTCACGTTGGAGAGCGGACAGACCGTGAGCGGTATCCTCTCGCGTACCAACCTTTCCACCAGAGCGGGGTCATCCATGCAATGCACGCCGTGATCGACCCTTTCGGCCTTCAAAAGATCGAGCGATTGGCGAACGTAATCGGCCGTTCCCTCCTCCCCCGCATGCGCCACCACCCGCATTCCCAGCTCACGGCAACGCGCGAAGACCCGTTCGAATTTCTCCGGAGGGTTCCCCCGCTCCCCGCTGTCGAGGCCGACCCCGATAAACTTGTCGCGAAACGGCAAAGCCTCTTCCAGTACCGAAAAAGCGTCTTGCTCAGGCAGATGGCGCAGAAAGCAGAGTATCAGCGAAGAGCTCAGGTGAAGCTCTTCGCGGCCGCGAGCCAAGGCCCGGTCGAGTCCGCCGATGACGGTGCCGAAAGGAATCCCCCTGGCAGTGTGCGTTTGGGGATCGAAGAAGATCTCCGCGTGGACGATGTTGTCAGCCTTGGCGCGATTGAGGTAAGCCCACGCCATGTCGAAAAAGTCGTCTTCGGTCTGGAGCACGCCGGCTGCGGCGTAGTAAAGGTCGAGAAAACTCTGCAGGTCCGTGAAGGCGTATGCCGAGCATAGCGCCTCGATGTCCGGGTAAGGGAGCTTGATGCGGTTGCGTCGAGCCATCGCGAGGATCAGTTCGGGCTCGAGGGTGCCTTCGATGTGGAGGTGCAACTCCGCCTTCGGCATGTGACGTAGGATATCGGCAAGCTGGGTGCGGGAGATGGAATCGAGCTTCATCGGGATTCCTTCCAATGACAACAGTGTGACCGCATGTCAGTGCGACAAAGAAACCAAGTCAACTCAATCATAATCTGACAGAGAGCTTTCCGCTAGGACTGAGCAGATGAAGCGCGGTGGGTTCATCTTCCCAGCACCACGACATCCACCCGCCGGTTCTTCGCTCTTCCCTCTGCGGTTGCATTTTCCGCCACCGGCTGGTACTCGCCGAACCCGGTCGCCGAGACCTGCTGGGGTGAAACCCCATACTCCCCTACCAGTTTTTTCACCAGTGAGGTGGCCCTGGCGGTGGAGAGGTCCCAATTCGAGTTGTACTGGCGGTTATTGATCGGTTGGTCATCGGTGTGACCTTCGATACTGCAACGGTTGGCGTACCGGTTCACGATGGCGGCCACCTCACCCACAATCTCGGAATTATCTCCCTTAAGACCAGCACTGCCGGAGTCGAAAAATCCTGCCTCTTTCAGACTGATCACCAGCCCGCGCTCGCTTAAGGAGGTGGATACTTTCCCTCCGGCCCCCTTTTTCATCAGGTAGGCATCCAAGGCCGCCTTGATGGCGCGGAGATCCGACTCGCCCGCCAGGGGCTTTCTCCCCGAGACAGCGGGTGGCGGCAACGAGGGCCTATGAAGGTCAGGGACGATGACGGGCTTGCCACCATCGATGATCGCCGGTTTCTGAGATGCCCCGCTACCGACCTGGACCATCCCGAACGCCTCGCGTATCGACTGCGCGGCGTCTTCTGCCTTCTTTTTGTCCTGCTGGGACATGGCGTACAAGGTGACGAAGACGGCAAAAAGCAGCGTCAGCAGATCGCCGTAAGATACCAGCCACCTTTCGTGATTGGGTTCCTTTTCGGGTTCTTTCTTGCGCATGGCATTTCCTCCGCGGCATGGGCGTCACCAGGGCCCTCTCATCTCTTAACGGTACCGTACAGTACAGTTTTATACCTGGACAAATTATACCCGGGTAGACTAGAATGCAACCCCGAAGTGATTAGGAGTTTTTAGCGGGGGATTAAGGGGATATGAGACTGAAAACGGAAGCCAAGCGGCAGGCGATCATCGAGGAGGCCGCCGAGTTATTTCGCGCCGTTGGGTTTGAGCGCGCCTCGATGGCGGAGATCTGTGCCCGGGTGGGGGGATCGAAAGCCACGGTGTACAACTACTTCTCCTCGAAGGAGGAGCTCTTCATCGAGGTCGTGATGCAGTCGACGGAGGCGCAGTTCGAGGCGGTGCACCAGTCGTTCGAGGAGGAGGTAGAGGATGTATCTCTCGCGCTGCGGCGTTTCGGCGAGCGTTTTCTCGCCCTGATCTACTCGCCGGAAATCCTGGCCACCCGTCACATGGCCATCGCCCAGGCGAAGCATTCCGAGGCAGGGCGGCTGATCTACGAGCGGGGTGTGTTGCGCAGCCAGAAGCTGATTGCCAATTTTCTCGAATCCTGCATGAAGAAAGGAAAGCTCCGCCAAGCCGATCCGATGATCGCGACCCTCCACCTGGTGAGCCTGCTCGAAGCGGAGTTCCGGGACCGCTTTTTATTCCAGTTGCCCGGAGACATCACCGCAGAAGAGATTGCAGCGGGAACGGCCCGCGCCGTCGAGGTCTTCATAGCCGCCTACGCTCCACAGCAGCCGAAACCGGGAGCCTAGTAAGTTCTCCGCCTACGCATACCTAACCGCGTAACAAGCGACCTCGCAAACGAAGCGTCCCACCTTGCAGCACGCAAGTAAGCTCTCATCCCCTCCCCTCTTGTCCTTATACTCCCCGCCATCGTGCATGGTCCTCTGCGTCGGAAGATGACGACGACGTCCTGCTCCGTATAGTCCCCCCTCTTGACTTACGATAAACTTACGAGTATCGTTACCGGGCGAAGTACAAGTCGGCGGGAGGGGGTATGACGCCTAAACAGAGGAAGGTGCTGGAGTTTATCCTGGAGTTCCAGCAGCGGCAGGGGTACCAGCCGTCGCAGCAGGAAATCGCCAAGGGGTGCGGGTTCGAGTCGCTGGGGACGGTGCAGCATTACCTGCGGATCCTGGAGAGGGACGGGTACCTTTCGCGGCAGTGGAACGCTAAGCGGGGGCTGCGGCTGACGGTGGCGGAACAGGGAGAGGCAAATCCCCCCTGGCCCCCCTTCGCAAAGGGGGGGACGTCCGGGCCGCAATCTCGCGATGTGGCGGGGACGTTGGGGCACCGGGGGGCGTTATCGCCGGAGATCGAGATACTCCCAACCGCGGCGCAAACGGAGCTGCCGCTGATCGGGATCGTGGCGGCGGGGAGGCCGGTGGAGGCGTACCAGATGGCGGATGCCATCGAGGTGCCGTCGGCGATGGCGGGACCGGGGAACGTGGTGTACGAGGTCCGCGGCGATTCCATGGTGGAGATGGGGATCATGGACGGCGATTATGTGGCGGTCCACCCGCAGGCGGTGGCCGAGAACGGCCAGACGGTGATCGCGGAGGTGAACGGCTCGATCACCATCAAGACCTATTTCAGAAAGGGAGACGTGATCGAGCTCAGGCCCGCCAACGTGGCGATGCAGCCGATCATCGTCACCGAGGACGACGAGTTCCGGATTCGCGGAGTGCTGGTCGGCTCCATGAGGTTTTACCGCAAGTGGACAGGGAAATCCTCCATATAACCATTCCCGCCTTTCCCATCGCGCTCGCCCGTGTCGTTCATTCTCACCTGCGTGGCCGTCCGGTGGCGGTTGCCCCGCTCAACTCGGAACGCGCGCTTATCCAGTGTGCGTCGCAGGAGGCGGTCTCCGACGGCGTGCATCCCGGCACCTCCATCTTCCAGGCCCGCAAGACGTGTCCCTCGCTGATCGTCATCGCTCCCGACCCGCACCTGAGCGCCAAGGGAAGCCAGGGGCTCATGGAACTGTCGTCGGAATACACCCCGGTGGTGGAACCGGGGGCCGGACGGGTCTTCCTGGACGTCACCGCGTCGCGCAGGCTGTTCGGACCGGCGCGGGACGTGGCGGCCAGACTGGAGAAGTCGATCGCGTCGCGTCTGAGCCTGGAGGCGATGGCGGGGACCGGGATCAACAAGCTCGTCTCGCGGGTGGCGGCCGATGTCATGGAGGAGCCCGGAGTCTACGACGTCTTCCATGGGGCCGAACGCCACTTCCTCGCGCCCTTCCCGGTCTCGGTGCTTCCGGGGGTGGGCGAGTCGCGCCAGGCCTTGCTCTTTCGGGATCTTAACCTTCAGCGGGTGGAACAGGTGGCGTTGCTCTCCGTTCCGCAGCTTCGCCTGGCGGTGGGGCCTTTCGCCCCCCTTCTCCACGACCGCGCCTGCGGGATCGACCGGTCACCGGTGCAGCCCCCGCGCATGAGCACGGAGATCGTTGAAGAAGGGCTCCTCGACCAGGAGGAGAACGACGACGCGGTGCTCTTGTGCGAATTGCTGCGGCTGGTGGAGGGGTGCGGCGTCAGGCTGCGCCGGCTGGGGAAGGGGGCGAGAAAGATTTCCCTGTCGGTCATGTACGCGGACGGGGTGGCGGAGCAGGGTAAGAAGGTTCTCCCCGAGCCGGTTTCGCTGGACCTGCTCCTTCTGCACGAGGTGGAACGGCTCTTCTTCGCCACCTGCAGGAGGAGGCAACGGGTACGCGGGCTGAGGCTTACGTGCGACCAGGTGGGTGAGGATGTGGGGCAGATGGATCTCTTTGCGCCGGTCAGTCAGCACCGGCACACGAAGAAGCAGTCGGACTTGCAGAGTACG
Source organism: Geomonas sp. Red276 (assembly GCF_054784495.1). Taxonomy (NCBI): domain Bacteria; kingdom Pseudomonadati; phylum Thermodesulfobacteriota; class Desulfuromonadia; order Geobacterales; family Geobacteraceae; genus Geomonas; species Geomonas sp. Red276. The sequence continues at coordinate 51,487 of NZ_BLXW01000022.1, read as the reverse complement.
CTCGATGCGCTCAGGGAGAAGCATGGGAGTGAGGTGATACGGTGGGGGAAAGGGGTCGCCGCTCACAGGGAGAAGGTGACGCTGAGTGAGCAGTCAGCGGAGTGGGACCCGGATGCTAGCAAGTACATGACGCTTACCAAGCAATAAAGCACTCTTAGACTCTCAGGTTTTCAAAATGTTTATCCATCTCCATGTCCATTCTTCTCTTTCCCCCAACTGGGGGATCCATCCTCCGGAACGGCTCTGCGCGTCGGCGGCGGCGATGGGGTTTCCGGCCATCGCCATCACGGACCGTAACGGCCTCTACGGTGTGCCGCGCTTCGTGGATGCCGCTCGGGAGGCGGGGATCGTCCCGATCATCGGCACCGAGGCGGTCACCGCCGACAACCGGGCGGTGCTTCTGGCAAAGAACCAGGAAGGGTACGCGAACATATCCCGGCTCATCTCGGATCTGCACTGCCGGAAAGGGTTCGACCTCACGGCGGCTCTGGCCGAGTACCGGCAGGGGATCGTCGTCATCTCCGACGACGCACGGCTCATTTCCTCTCTGAAGAAGGTTTCCGCCAACGGCCTTTTCGTCGAGCTCTCACCCGGCCATGCACTCCACCGAGCGCTCTCGCTCGCCCGCGAGACGCGTCTGCCGCCGGTGGCCACCTCGCGGGCACTCCTCTTGCGCAAGGAAGACTTCCACCTGCACCGGGTGCTCCGCGCCATCGACCTCAACACCAAGCTCTCCCGGCTCGCTCCCGAGGAGACGGCCTGCGACTCCGATTACCTCTACCCGACCGCTCGGATCGCCGAATTCTTCCCCCATTGCCCGGAGGCGGTATCCAACTCTCTCAAAGTGGCCGACCTTTGCCGCTACGACTGGGATTTCTCCAGCACCATCTTCCCCGCCTTCCGTGACTTCGCCAACGGCACTGCATTCGACGAGCTCTCCCGCCGATCCCGCGAAGGGGCCCTCTGGCGCTACGGCGCCATCGACGACAAAGTGGAGGCCCGGCTGGCCAAGGAACTCTCCATCATCCACGACAAGGGGTTCGCCCACTATTTCCTGGTGGTGGAGGAGATCTCCAAGCAGTCGCAAAGGACCTGCGGCCGGGGGAGCGCCGCGGCCTCGCTGGTCGCCTACTGCCTCGGCATCACCCATGTCGATCCGATCAAGCACAACCTCTTCTTCGAGCGCTTCCTCAACGAGGGGAGAAGCGATCCCCCCGACATCGACATGGACTTCCCGTGGGACGAACGGGACGACATCCTCGACTTCGCCTTCGCCCGCTACGGGGCCAAGCGCGCGGCCATGGTCTCCAATCACGTAGGCTTCAAGGGGCGTTCGGCGCTGCGCGAGGTGGCCAAGGTCTACGGGCTCCCCGATTACGAGATCAAGGAGATGACGGAAAGGATCTCCACCTTCTGGAAGGCCGAACAGAGCGCCGCCGCCATTGGCGGTCATCCGCTCTTCAAGGACGAGAGGCTGTCGCAGGACTGGATCGAAATAATCGCCACCGCGCAGAGGTTGAGCGGCCAGCTTCGTCATCTCTCCCTGCACTGCGGCGGTCTGGTCATCGTCCCGGACGAGATCCGCAAGTACGTGCCGGTGGAGATCTCGCGCAAGGGGCTGCCGTTCATCCAGTGGGAGAAGGACCAGACCGAGGATGCCGGTCTCGTGAAGATCGACATCCTCGGCAACCGATCGCTCGCGGTGGTGCGCGACGCCATGGCCGCCGCCCAGGTTAATTACGGCATCGAGATCGATTACCCTTCCTGGCGCCCGCTCGACGACGAGAAGACCTGCGAGCTGCTGCGCTCCGGGCTCACCATCGGCTGCTTCTACCTGGAATCGCCTTCCATCCGGCTTCTGATGCGCAAGATATGGAGCCCCACCGCACCTGCCGCGACTTTCAACTACGACCTCTTCGAGGTGCTGGTGCAGGCCTCATCCATCATCCGCCCCGCCGCCAACAGCTTCATCCAGGAGTACGTGGCGAGGATGCAGGGGAAGGCCTGGGCGCACCTCCATCCCCTTTTGGAAAGCGTGCTCGGCGAGACGCTCGGGATCGCCATCTACCAGGAGCAGATCACCCAGATCGCCATGGAACTGGCCGGCTTCTCCGCCAGCGAAGGGGATCAGCTACGGAAGGTGATCACCAAGAAGCATCGGGAGAAGAAGCTCGCCGACTTCCGGGCCAAGTTCTTCTCCGGAGCGGCCGCCCGGGGTGTCGAGCCGCCGGTGCTCGAGGCAATCTGGGACCAGATCCTCTCCTTCTCGGGTTACTCGTTCTGCAAACCGCACTCGGCGAGCTACGCCCACTTGAGCGCCAAGGCCTCCTATCTGAAGGCCCACTTCCCGGCCGAATTCATGGCGGCGGTCATTTCCAACCAGGGTGGCTACTACTCGCCCTTCGCCTACCTCTCGGAAAGCAGACGCATGGGGATCACCGTCCTTCCTCCCGACATCAATGCGAGCGACCACCGCTATAGCGCCAGGGAGATGAACCTGCGGATCGGGCTGATGCAGGTCGACGGGCTCACCACCGGCTGCGTCGAGAAACTTTTGAAAGAGAGAGCCGAGCGGGGGGCATTCTCCTCGTTTGCCGATTTCCAGCGGCGGGTGGCGGCGGCGAGGAGCGATGTGGAGCGGCTGATCAAGGCGGGGTGTTTCGACTCGCTGGAGGGGATCGGGAGGCGGCCGGCGCTCATCTGGGAACTGTTGCACCACCAGCAGCAATCGACCGGTTTTCTCTTCGAGCAGAAGACGGAACTGCCGCGGGCGCAGGCTTACGACGAGAGGACGGTGCTGAGGCAGGAGGTGGAGACGCTCGGTTTCCTGGTATCCCGGCACCCGCTCACTCTCTACCGGGAACAGTGGCTGAAGCACCGGCCGATCAAGGGCGCCGATCTCATCCGCCATGCAGGCAGGTGGGTCACCATGGTCGGCTGGTGGATCACCACCAAGATGGTGGAGGACAAGCGCGGGCGTCCCATGGAGTTCGTCTCCTTCGAGGACGTCACCGCCATCTACGACGCGACCTTCTTCCCGGACGTCTACGCAAGGTTCTGCCGGAAACTCTCGCAGCGGCGGCCGTACCTGTTGAAAGGGATCGTCGAGGAAGAGTTCGGAGTCGCCACGCTGAGGGTGAAGTGGGTAGGTTTCCTGGATTGAGCTCAGGGCGGGAGGGGAGCCCTCTCACTATCCCTTGTCCCAGTACGGGAGGGTGGCCGAAGGCCTCCTGCTTCCCCTCGCCCTCCGGGAGAGGGTGGCCGAAGGCCGGGTGAGGGTAGATCTAGCACCTTCCCTCACCCATATCCCCTCTCCCGGAGGGCGAGGGGATATGGGCTCTCCCAAGTTCAGCGTGAATTGGCCCGCCAGCCGTGTTCCATCAGGAAACGCTGGGCGGGGGTGTATTTCATCGCGGCGGCGGCCCTGATGAGGGCTTGCCCCAGGAACTCGGTCTCCGGTTTCTCACCTAGGCGCGCACCCTGCCAATACAGGAACCTCGGGTCCTGCGCGTCGGTGCTCTTCATCGCCGCCTGCAAAAAGCCTTGGGCGGTGTCGAGACAACGGGGGACTCCCTGCCCTATCGCATAGAGACAGGCAAGCCGGATCTGGGACTTGAAGTGGCCGTACTCAGCGGCCCTGCGGTACCAGTAGGCGGCCTCGAAGGGGTTATGGTGCTCGGGATCGCGGTCGTAGATGTAGGCCAGGTAATACATGGCAGCCGTCTCGCCGTCGAAAACGACCTCGTAGAGCAGATCCAGGGCGCGCTCGATGTCCTTCTGGCAGTGCTGGCCGAAGATGAAGAGCTCGGCAAGCACAATGACACTGGGTGCATACCCTCCCTTCCACGCGCTCTCGAGAAGGTCGACGGCGCAGTGCACGTCGTGGGGGACGCCTGATCCCTGAAGGTGAAGCAGGCCCAGTTCGTGTTGTGCCCGCGCCTTTCCCCCCTTGGCGGCGGTGGCCAGGTAACTTGCCGCCTTCACCTCATCCCTCACCACTCCTTCACCCATCAAGTGCAGAAGCCCCAGGGCCTCCGCTCGTTCAGCCTCAAACTCCGATACGTCTGCCGAAGCCTTCTTGGACACCTTTTTTATGCGTAACTCCTTGGCTTTTTGCCTGAAGTCTATGATGTTATGCCTGGTAGCGTCTGTCATTTGAAACCCTCCGAAGCACAGAATGCCACCCTACTGTCAGTAAGGGTCGTGTCTCGAAAGGTTACAACTACTATGCCAGAGATCTAATAGGACCATCACGATCCCATAAGGCCGCAAAGAGACATGTAAAAGCCATTAGAGAGCGATTAGAGGCTGATTGGAGAGGCGAAAACGGGCGGGGAAAGGGGTGTCCCGATAAGCGTCACTTGTCCCGAAACGGGCCGAAAAGCGACAAAAGTTGAGCACAATTGCGGCTGGAGCTAGCATGGCGGCTGGAGCTAGCATGGCGGCTGGAGCTGGCAAGGCGGCGGGAGCTGGCAAGGCGGAGGGAACTGGCATGGCGGCTGGAGTGGGCAAGGCGGCCGAAGCTTCAGGCGGCCAGGACCTCCCGTACCTTCTTGAGCAACTCCTGCGGCGTGCTGGGCTTGGGAAGGAAGTTCCCCTTGGCGAAGGTCACCCCCTTCCGGGCCACATCGTCCGGCGTGTATCCGCTTGTGAAGAGGACCTTCGTCCGCGGGTTCTTCCTCGCGATGGCGGCGTAAGCGTCCTTGCCGTTCATCTTCGGCATGACCACGTCCATGATGACGAGATCGACGCTCTCCCGGTGCTCGAGAAAGCGGTTCACGGCATCCTCCCCGTCCACCGCCTCGATGACCCGGTAGCCGTTACTCGACAATACCTCCGAGGTCAGCCTGCGGACCTCCGGTGCGTCTTCGGCCACCAGCACCGTCTCACTCCCCGCGTAGCAGCCCGTATCGACCACATCCGCAACGGTCCTGCCCACATCCTTGCCCAGGATCGGCAGGTAGACGTCGAAGATGGTACCGACTCCCGGCTCGCTCGTCACATCGATGAACCCTTCATGCTGCTGGACGATGCCATACACGATGGCCATCCCGAGCCCGGTCCCCTTGCCGACCTCCTTGGTGGTGAAGAACGGCTCGAAGATGCGCGCCTTGGTGGCGGCGTCCATTCCGGCGCCGGTATCCGCCACCGAGAGCATCGCATAGCTTCCCGCCTTGCCCACGCCCCGTTTCCGGACCAGCTCCGGAGTCAGCTCGACCACCGAGGTGCTGATGCTGAGCCGGCCGGATCCGCTGATGGCGTCGCGCGCGTTGGCGACCAGGTTCATCAGGACCTGCTCGATCTGCCCCGGGTCGGCCATGATCTGCAGCCGCTGCCGGGAGAGGTCGATGTCCAGCTCGATCTCCGCGGTTATCAGGCGCCTTAAGAGCTTGTTGATGTTCTCGACCACGTGGTTGAGCTCTACCGCCCGGGGATCTTTGACCTGCTTCCGGCTAAAGGCGAGGAGCCCCTCGGTAAGGTGTGACGCCCGGTCGGCCGCGAGCTGCACCTGGTCGAGATACTTTGCCGCGGGATGGTCGGCGTCGACGGTGCCCTGGGAGAGGTTGGCGAAGCCGATGATGGCGGTGAGGAGGTTGTTGAAATCATGGGCGATCCCTCCCGCCAGCTGCCCCACGGCCTCCATCTTCTGGGAATGACGCAGTTGCTCCTCCATCCGCCGTTCCCGCTCGACGTACATGGCGTTGCGGATGCTCATGCCGATCACCGGGGCGATCCCCATCAGAAGGGTCATGTCACTTTGCACGAGGAGCCGTTTCGTCCTCACGTTGTCCACCGCCAGCACTCCGAGGGATTCCCCCTCGTAGACGATCGGACAGCAGATGAAGGACTGGGCCGCCATCATCTCGGTGAAGGCGGCGCTGCGGGCGGCGTGATGGGGGCCGACCTCGGCCAGGTCGTTGACCAGCACCGGTCGCTGCTCACGGAAGGTCCGGACGAGGACCCCATTGGAGTTCGGGTGGAGCTTGAAGGAAGTTTGCCGCAGGAGTTCGAGCTGGTCGCCGCGATAGCCAAACCCGGTCCGGAAGGTCAGCTCGGACGGCCCCTCGTCGGCCAGCAGGATCAGGCAGCGGTCATAGCGGAGGCGGTTTTCCAGCGCCATGATCACGCTCTCCAGTACCTCGTCGATGTCGCTCTGCCTGCTGATCGCCTGGCCGACCTCGTTGACCATGCGTGCATTGTTATAGTTGGACTCCACCTGCTCGACCAGGTGCTCCGACGATTCCCTCAACTCCAGCAGGGCCCCGGTCAGCTCCTTCCCTTCCAAAAGCTCCGCGGTATAGGAAGTGCCCAGGAACGCCATCACCAGCATCGACGAAAGCGCCGCCACCATCTGGGGGGAGACGAAGAGGGCCGAACCGGCCACCGCGAGCAGCAGCACGGGCGTCAGGCGGTTCCTCACGGTGCGGATGCGTACGTAGGAGGGCTTGTTCCAGGTCACGATGTACCGGCAGCAGTCCCCCCCCCTGAACAGGCACTCGGGGTGCTCGACCTTGGGCAGGCCGAAGTTGAAGACCAGCGGAACCGCCTCCAGGAAACCGAGCCGGTTTTCGCACTGGTAGGCCCGCTCCTGGACCCCCTTCACCGGCTGGGCGGTGATCTCGTAGGTGGTCTCCGCCAGGCGCTGCGACGTGTAGAGCGAGGAGCGGGTCAGCTTGGGGACCGACCGGGCGATGCCGTTGAAGACCACGGCGGGGCTGACCATGCCGAGGAAGCACTTGGCGCCCAGGCCGAGGCCGTCCAACGAGGCCGCGAAGCGCCCGCCTTCCCGGGAGATGTCGTGGCCGATCATCGTATTCATCTTCTCATGGAAGAGATCGACCTGGCGCTGGGTGAACCAGTGCCCCTCGTCGCTGACCTCGCCTGAGGTCATTCCGGCATAGCTCAACAGTTCTTCGACGTCGACGTGCCGGTATTTGCGCCTGATGAGCGTCACGAAGATGTTGATGATGCGGCTACTGTAAAGCTGCGGGCTGGCTGGCATTAAAGGGGCACTCCGTTGTATTGCGGGGGACGGCATCTTCTGGTGCCTGTCTCCTTTTCTATCGGAGCAAATGCCGCTCCCCTTTAATGGAAAGAGCAGCCGCCCGTCAACAGCCCCTCTCTCGAACCTTCCCTCACCCCGGCCCTCTCCCGGAGGGAGAGGGAGAGCCTGCTCGAGGGGAAATTGGGAGTGGTGAGGGTGGGGGGATCCCGGCGGAAGAGGGATCGCCGGGCGGAAAAAAGAAAAGCCCGGCGCCGTTGACGGGCCGGGCTTTTCAGTGGGGGGACGGAAGGGGTGCTGCTAGTCGACCGACTTCCTGAGGAAGGTCGGGATGTCGTACTGGTCCTCGTCGTCCATCAGGAAGGCGCTCCGCTGGGAGCGGATCTGGGTGTCGCGCTGGTGCTTCTCGCGGATGAAGGTCGGGATCTCGCGGTTGATCTCCTGCTGCTTCGCCATGGCGGAGACGTTCTTCAGCTCGTGACGCCCCTTCTCGAGGTCGAAACGGTCGCCGAAGCCGGTGGCGATGGCGGTGATCTTGATCGTCTCGCCGAGGCTTTCGTCGATGACCAGACCGATGATGATGTTGGCGTCCTCGTGGACCTTCTCGTGGATGATCTTGCTGGCGGCGTCGAACTCGTCCATGGTCATGGAGGCGGAGCCGGAGATGTTGACCAGCACGCCCTTGGCGCCGGAGATGTCGATGTCCTCGAGCAGCGGGCTGGAGATGGCGCGCACGGCGGCGTCGATGGCGCGGTTCTCGCCGTTGCCGAGGCCGATACCCATCATGGCCATGCCGCGCTCGCTCATGATCGACTTGACGTCGGCGAAGTCGACGTTGATCAGGCCGGACTGGGTGATCAGGTCGGAGATACCCTGGACCGCCTGACGGAGCACGTCGTCGGAAGGTTTGAAGGCGTCGAGGATCGACATGGACTTCCCGGCCAGGCCGAGCAGACGGTCGTTGGGGATGACGATCAGGGAGTCGACGTGCTTCTTGAGCTCCTTGATGCCGTCCTCACCCTTGGCCAGGCGCTGACGCCCCTCGCGGGTGAACGGCTTGGTCACCACGCCGACGGTCAGGGCACCCTGCTCGCGGGCCACCTCGGCGATGATCGGGGCGGCACCGGTACCGGTACCGCCGCCCATGCCGGCGGCGATGAAGATCATGTCGGCACCCTTGAGTGCCTCGGTAAGTTTTTCTTTGTCTTCGAGAGCGGCCTCACGGCCGACGTTCGGGTTGGCACCCGCGCCAAGCCCCTTGGTGAGCTGGGTCCCGATCTGGATTTTTACCGGCGCCTTGGACATCCTGAGGGCCTGGGCATCGGTGTTGGCCACGATGAAATCGACGCCGGCAATGCCGACCGCCATCATGGTGTTGACCGCGTTTCCGCCGGATCCGCCAACCCCGATTACCTTGATTTTCGCGCTTTGATCGATGCTCTCATCGAAGTGAAACATGTCCCCTCCCCCTCCTTTTTCGCGCCCCCCGGCCGAAGTTAAAATTAACCGCCTTTATACTACGTTTTGCTTTTCATTGGAAGCCGAAAATGCACTGAGAGATAACTTTTCGGCCTGCCATTTTCCGAATCATTCCGAGCCAGTGGCCGTATTGCGGGCCGTTAGAAGAACTCGCCAAACCAGTCCTTCATTCGCCTACTTACCCGCCTGAAGACGGTGTCGTCGCTTTGCTGGGGGGGGAATTCGTGGATCCCGACGTTCTTGCTGCCGTACACCACGAGCCCCACGCCGGTGGCATAGACCGGGGAGTTCACCACGTCCGTCAAACCGCCGATTTTCTGGGGGAGTCCGCGGCGGACCGGGAGATTGAAAATCTGCTCCGCGAGCTCCGGCATCCCCTCGAGGATGGTGGAGCCGCCGGTGATGACCACGCCCGAGGCGATCATGTCCTCGAGCCCGCTCTTGACGATCTCGCGGTTGACCAGGGTGAAGATCTCCTCGACGCGCGGCTCGAGGATCTCGCAGAGGAGCTGGCGGGAGAGGACCCGCGGCTTGCGGCCACCCACGCTCGGGACCTCGATGGTCTCGTCTTTACCGACCATGGAGGAGAGGCAGCAGCCGTACTTCTGCTTGATCCGCTCGGCCTCGGCCATCGGGGTACGCAGCCCCACTGCGATGTCGTTGGTCAGGTGGTTCCCCCCCAGGGAGAGCACCGAGGTGTGCTTGATGGCGCCGTCCACGAAGATGGCGATGTCGGTGGTGCCGCCGCCGATGTCGACCAGGGCCACGCCGAGCTCCTTCTCGTCAGCCGAGAGCACCGCCTCCGAGGAGGAGAGCTGTTCGAGGACGATGTCGGCGACCTCGAGGCCCGCCCGGTTGCAGGACTTCACGATGTTCTGGGCGCTCGCCACCGCGCCGGTGACGATGTGGACCTTGGCCTCCAGCCGGACCCCGCTCATCCCCAGCGGCTCGCGGATGCCATCCTGGTCGTCGATGATGAATTCCTGGGGGAGGATGTGGATGACCTCGCGGTCCATCGGGATGGCGATCGCCTTGGCGGCCTCGATCACCCGTTTCACGTCCTCGGGGGAGACTTCGCGGTTCTTGATGGCGATGACACCCTGGGAGTTGAAGCCCTTGATGTGCCCTCCCGCGATGCCGGCGTAGACCGACTTGATCTCGCATCCGGCCATCAACTCGGCCTCCTCGACCGCCTTCTTGATGGCCGACACCGTGCTCTCGATGTTGATGACCACCCCTTTGCGGAGCCCCTTGGAGGGGCTCGTGCCGATGCCGACGATGTCGAGACCGTCTTCGGTCAGGTTGCCCACGATGGCGCAAATCTTGGTGGTGCCGATGTCGAGTCCTACGATCAGGTTGTCTCTTCTGCCGGACATAACTCCCCCCTATACCTTTTTAACTATTATTTTGTCTGTGTAATCCAGATCGATGTAGTCGAGCGCCTGCATCTGGGGCTTGAGGTTCGCGTAGATGGTGGAGAAGCGGGCCAGCTTCTCGTCGAAATCCCCCTTGCCCAGCTTGATGGGAATCCCCCCGGCCATGGTGAAGAGGGTGAACCCGTACCCCTTGTCGTAGTGGATCTCGGAAACGTCCTCCATCCCGAAGCCTTTCCCTTTTCTCAGGGTGTCGACCAGCTGCAGGGCGCTCACGAACGCCTCGTGGCTTCCGGAGGGATCCTTCTCGAGATCCTCCTCGGCGACGCCGGTGATCAGCGGGTAGTCGAGCCGGTCCCCCTCCACCAGCGGCTTGAAGAGGTTACCCTTGGCGTCGAGGTAATAGAGGCAGCCGACATTGGCCACCGCCGCGGCGGAACGCTCGGTGAGCGCGATGGAGATGGTGTGGGGGAAGAAGCGGCGGACCTGGACCTTCTCGATCCACGGGTTCTTGGAGAGTTGCTCCACGACCCGCTTGAGCCTGACGGCGAGCATGGAATCTCCCGGCTTGATCCCGGCCATGGCGATGACTTCGTCGCGGGAGAGCTTCTTGGTCGGCGATACCTCGATGGTTTCCAGCCGGAAAAGGGTGACGGCCGAGACATTCCGGTAGGCTTTCACCCCACCGAAACCGAGAGCGGCGCAGATGACCACCCCCCCGATCCCCCTGGCGAGCCAGGTGACGATCGGGCGCCAGTTGATCGGCTTGCGCTGCTTGGGCGCCTTCTTCACCCGGTTGTGGGCTACCTGGCGCGGTTTTTTTGTATGCAGATCACGCATCCGGACACCGTTTCTAGGTTAACGATCAATACAGTTCAATGACTTCATTCAAAGCGGCTCGCGCCGCATAAAACCCAATCCGGTTGTTGGGGACTGGCTCCGCCTGGTGCCTGCCCCCTTTCGATCAGGGGACGAGAGGAGGATCGGCCTTCGGCTTTCGCCTCCCAGGGGGACAGGCACCTTCGGAGCCGGTCCCCTTCCCCTACATCCCGTGACCATCCCGCTTTATCCCCAGGAAGTGGGACCGACGCCGATCGGCCCCCGGGCCGACCCCCTCGGCCCTGCCTCCCTGGGGAGGCGGAAGGAGAAGCAAGGGGTTAGATTTTCAGCGAGGCCGACAGGACGATCCTCTCGACCAACTGCTGAAAACTGATACCGGCCCCGCCGGCTATTTCCGGCAACAGGCTCAGGTCGGTCATCCCCGGCAGGGTGTTGACCTCGAGGATGTAACAGTCGCCGCTCTCGGTGACCAGGAAGTCGACCCTGCTGTAGCAGTCGCAGGCGAGGCAGGCATGGGCCTTCTCTCCGGCCCTCAGCACCTTCTCGTAGGTCGCCTCCGGCAGCCGGGCGGGGAGGATGTGCTCGGCCATCCCGGCGGTGTACTTGGCCTCGAAATCGTAGAACTCCCGCTTGGGAACGATCTCGATGGCACCGAGCGCCCGGCCGTCGAGGATCCCGACCTGGACCTCGCGCCCGTCGATGAACTTCTCGACCAGGATCTCGGCGTCGTACTTGAAAGCCTCCTCGAGGGCGGCCGCCATCTGGGAGAACTCCTTCACGATGCTTACCCCGACCGAGGAACCTTCCTGGGAGGGCTTCACCACCACCGGCAGCGGGAAGGTGAGGTTGAGCGGCTCGCCCCGTCTGAGCACCTGGTACGGTGCGACGGAAAGCCCGGCGGCGGAGAAGACGGTCTTGGAGAAGATCTTGTTGATGGCGAGGGCACTGGCCAGGACGCCGGAACCGGTGTAGGGAATCCCCATCAGCTCGAGGAGCCCCTGGACGGAGCCGTCCTCGCCGAAACGGCCGTGGAGGGCGATGAAGGCGATCTCGATCCCCTCGGCGGCCACCCGGCCCGCCAGGTCACGGCCGACGTCGATGCCGACCGCACGGTACCCGAGGGAGGTAAGCGCCCGGAGCACCGCCTGCCCGCTGCTCAGCGACACTTCGCGCTCGGCGGAAAGCCCACCCATCAATACACCGATCTTCTTATGCTTCATATCCTCGACGGTCATCCTCAGGCCCTTCCCCCTTTCTCGATCATTGCATCCCCGCAAGGGAACCTATCCTTCCCCGATGATCCTTACTTCCTCTTCCAACTCCACCCCCGAGTGCTCCCTGACCCTCACCTTCACGAGGGCGGCCAGGGCCAGCAGGTCGGCAGCCTTGGCGCCGCCGCGGTTGACGAGGAAGTTGGTGTGAACCTCGGAGACCTGGGCCCCTCCCACCGTGGTACCTCTGAGACCCGCCTGCTCGATCAGTCGCCAGGCCTGGGTCCCCGGGGGATTCTTGAAGAAGGAACCGGCACTCGGGAAGCCGACCCGCTGCGACTTGCCGCGGATGTGGAGGTAGGAGGACATGGTCTCCTCGATCACCCTCCGTTCGGCCGGCTCCATCCTGAGCTTGGCGCCCACCACGATCTCCCCCGGTTCCAGCTTCAGGAAGCGGTAGCCGAATTCCAGCTCCCCCACCTTCCGTACCTTGAGCTCCCCCGCGAGGAGCGTGGTCAGCGTCTCCACCCGCTGCAGGGTCTCCCACCCGTGCGCCCCGGCGTTCATCGCGACGGCCCCGCCGAAGGTACCGGGGATGCCGCAGAGGAACTCCACCCCGGAGAGGCAGTGCTCGGCGGCGACCCGGCAGAGCATCGCGTTGGAGACTCCGGCCTCCACCTCGAGCCGCGCTCCCGGCATCGGTTTCACCGCGTCGAGCGCCTTGAGAGAGATCACGCAGCCCCTGAGGCCGCCGTCGCGGACCAGCAGGTTGAAACCGGCACCCACCAACGTGTAGGGGATGGACGCCTCTTCCATCTTGGCGACCGCCCACCTGAGGTCGGGAAGATCGGCCGGCTCGATGTAGAGATCGGCAGGGCCACCGACCTTGAGCCCGGTGTGCTGGGCCATCGGCTCGTCCCAGCGGACCTCGCCGCGGAGCTCGGCCGCGATGGCTTTGAGCTGTTCGCGGAGCACGCGGCTTACCCCTCGGCGCCGCCGGAGAGCCGCTTCAGCATGGTCTCCCCTACCTGCCAGACGTTACCGGCGCCCAGGGTCAGCAGGATGTCGCCCGGCTGGAGCATCTGCTCCAGGTGGTCGCAGAGCTGGTCGCGGTCGGAGATCCAGGAGACCTCGCGGTGGCCGTGGCGGCGGATCCTTCCGGCCAGGTTCTCGGCGGTGACCCCCTCGATCGGCGCCTCGCCGGCCGGGTAGATGTCGGTCAGGATCAGCACGTCGGCGTCGTGGAAGGCCTTCACGAACTCCTCGAAGAGCTCCTTGGTCCTCGTGTAACGGTGCGGCTGGAAGACGACCACCAGCCGGCGCTCGCTCCATCCCGACTTGGCGGCGGCCAGGGTGGCGCGGATCTCGGTCGGGTGGTGGCCGTAGTCGTCCACCACCATGATGCCGTTGGCCTCCCCCTTCAGGTGGAAGCGGCGTCCGACGCCGCCGAAGGCCGCGAACCCTTCGCGGATCACCTCGAAGGGGATGTCGAGCTCGCGGGCGACCGCGATGGAGGCCAGCGCGTTCAGGACGTTGTGGGCCCCCGGCATGTGGAAGGTGATCTCGCCGAGCCGCACACCTTTGTGGTGGGCGACGAAGCTCGTGGTGAAGCCGGAGAGCTTGATGTCGGTGGCGCGGTAATCGGCCTGGGCCGACAGCCCGTAGCTCGTGAAACGCTTCTTGACCCGCGGGAGGATGTCCGCCACGTTGCCGTTGTCCAGGCAGAGGACGGCCAGGCCGTAGAAGGGGATCTTGTTGATGAACTCGACGAAGGTGTCCTTGATCTCGTCGATCCCGCTGTAGAAGTCGAGGTGGTCGGCGTCGATGTTGGTCACGACGGCGATGGTCGGGGAGAGAAGGAGGAAGGAGCCGTCCGACTCGTCCGCCTCGGCGACCAGGAACTGCCCCTGCCCGAGCCTGGCGTTGGTACCCAGCGAGTTGAGCCGGCCGCCGATCACCATGGTCGGGTCGATCCCCCCCTTGGAGAGGAGGGTGGCCACCATGGAGGTGGTGGTGGTCTTACCGTGGGTGCCGGCCACCGCTATGCCGTACTTCATCCGCATCAACTCGGCCAGCATCTCGGCGCGGGGGATGACCGGGATCAGCTTCTCGTGGGCCTCGATCACCTCAGGGTTGTCTTCATGCACGGCACTGGAGATGACCACCACGTCGACGTTGGCGACGTTTTCGCGGGCGTGCCCGTAGAAGATCTCGCCCCCCAGCCCGGCCAGGCGCTCGGTGATCTCGGAGGAGCGGAGGTCGGAACCGGAGACCTTGTAGCCGAGGTTCAAAAGCACCTCCGCGATGCCGCTCATCCCGATCCCGCCGATCCCTACAAAATGTATTTTTTCGATTTTTCCGTACACGGAACGTCCTTTCGTTTTGCGTCGTCGGGGGTCTGGCTCCGCCAGGTGCCTGACCCCTTGTCTTTTTTCCGCAGCGCCGAGGTCCCCACCTTTGCGAAGGGGGGACAGGGGGGATTTCACCAACTTTCACCGGCTCATTTACGCTGCCGGCCTGGAAGCTCGGTCCACCTTTCCCCGCCCTCTCACCCCCTCCCTCCGGAAGCGGGAAGAGGGTTACTTCATCCGCTTGGCCAGGTTCACCTTCTCCATCATGGCGGCCACGATGGCCTGGGCGGCGTCCAACTGGGCGAGCGAGCGGGCGTTACGCTCCACCTCGGCGAGCCCTTCCGGGTTCTCCAGGTGGGAGACGATCTCCTTGGCCAGCAGCTCGCCGGAGAGGTCTTCCTCCAGGATCATGAAGCCGGCGCCCCGGTTGATGAGCGACTCGGCATTCTTTCTCTGGTGGTCGTCCGCCGCGTAGGGGAACGGAATGAAGATGCAGGCCTTGCCGCAGGCGGTGACCTCGGCGATGGTGGTCGCCCCGGCCCGGCAGATAACCAGGTCCGCGGCGCCGTAGGCGGCCGACATGTCGTCGATGAAGGGAAGCACCTCGGCCTGGAACCCGGCCGCCTGATACCCCGCCCGCACCTCCTCGACATCCTTTTGCCCGGTCTGGTGGACGATCTTCAGCCGGTCCTTCACCCCCGCCAGAAACGGCAGCGCCTCGATGAGGGTCGTGTTGATCCGGTGCGCCCCGGCGCTCCCGCCGAAGACCAGCAGGCTGAAACCGTTCCCCTCGGTCGGGATCCGCTCGTGGAAGCTCCAGAGGATCTCCTTGCGGATCGGGTTGCCGGTCAAAAGCGTGCTCCCCTCGGGGAAGAAGGCCGCCGATTCCGGCATCGAGATGTAGATGCCGTCGGCGATCCTTCCGAGCACCTTGTTGGTGATACCCGGGAAGGCGTTTTGCTCGTGGATGAACCGGGGGATCCCCATGCCGCGGGCGGCCAACACGAGCGGAGCCGAGGCGTAGCCGCCGACGCCCAGCACCAGGTCCGGGCGGAACTCCTTCAGGATCTTGCGCGACTGCGCGTACCCGTAGAGAAGCCTTCCCGCGCTCAGGAGTTTCCTGGTGGTCCCGAGCCCCTTCATCCCGCTGGCGCTGATGGTGGCGAGCTTGTATCCCAGCTTGGGAAGCATGCGCGCCTCGATGCCGTGGCTGGTCCCCACGAAGAGGACCTCGTTCTCCGGCGCCCGGGCCAAGAACTCCTCGGCCACCGCGATCCCCGGGAACAGGTGCCCGCCGGTCCCACCTCCCGCTACGATCAGTCTCATGCCTGCCCCCTCATGCTGGTCGATACGTTAAGGAGGACGCCGATCGCGCAGAGCGAGATGATCAGCGAGCTGCCGCCGTAGCTTAAGAAGGGAAGCGCCAGACCCTTGGTCGGGAGCATCCCGGTGACCACCGCCATGTTGATGAACGCCTCCAGCCCGATCAGGATGGCGATCCCGAAGGCCAGGAAGCGTCCGAAGTTGTCCTCGGCCGCGATGGCGACCCGGATCGAGCGCTGTACCAGCAACAGAAACATCGAGGCGATGACGATCACCCCGATGAATCCCAGTTCCTCGCCGCAGACCGAGAGGATGAAGTCCGTGTGCGCCTCGGGAAGGTAGAAAAGCTTCTGCTTCCCTTCCCCGAGCCCCTGCCCGAAGATCCCCCCGGTCCCCAAAGCGAGCCAGGACTGGATGATCTGGAAACCCGTGTCGGTCGGGTCGTTCCAGGGATTCATGAAGGCGGTGATCCTCCGCATGCGGTAGGCCTCGGTGAAGACCAGGTAGCAGATACCCGGAAGGGCGACGAGCCCCATCCCGAGGATGTACTGGAGACGGGTGCCGGCGGCGAAGAGCATCACGATGGCCACCGTCGCCATGGTCATGGCGGCCCCCATGTCGTGCTGCTTCAAAAGGACCGCGATGAAGATCCCCAGGATCAAGAGGTACGGGAAGAACCCGGAGGCGAACTGGCGGAGCTTCTCCTGCCGCTTGTCGAGCGAGTAGGCCATGTAGATGATGAGCGCCACCTTGGCGAGCTCGGAGGGCTGGAAGTTGAAGCCCGGGAGCCTGATCCAGCGCGAAGCCCCCTTGGCCGCGCCGCCGATGCCGGGAACGAAGACCAAGAGGAGCAGGAAGAAACAGCCCAAGAAAAGCGGCACCGCCCACTTCTTCCAGACGTGGTAGTCGATGTGCATGATGACGCCCATGGCGGTGAAACCGACCACGGCGTAGATGGACTGGCGCTTTAAGAAGTAGAAGCCGTCGTGGTACTTCTTGGCCGCCATCACCGAGGAGGCGGAGTAGACCATGACGACCCCGAAGCAGGTGAGGATCACCACCATCATCAGCACAATGATGTCGTAACCCTCAAGACGCTTCACGCATCCTCCTTGGGTGCCAGGGCGCGGACCGCGGCCTTGAAGCAGTTGGCGCGCTCCAGGTAGTCCTTGAACATGTCGAAGCTCGAGCAGGCTGGGGAGAAGAGGACCACGCCGCCGGGCTTGGTGAGCCTGTGGGAGAGCTCGACCGCCTCTTCGAGGGTGGCGGCGAAACGGGTGTCGGTCAGGGAGCCGAGCGCCTCGTTCATCCTTTCCTTGGCTTCCCCGATCAGGATCAGGTGGCTTACCCGGGCCTGGACCAGCGGGGCGAGCGGCTCGTAGGAGCCACCCTTGTCCTTGCCGCCGGCGATCAGGGTGATGCCGGATTCGAAGCTCTCGAGCGACTTCACCACGCTCCCGACGTTGGTCCCCTTGCTGTCCTCGTAGTAGCCGACGCCGTTCACGGTGGTAACGAGCTCCATCCGGTGCGGGAGCCCCTTGAAGGACTTGACCGCCTGGTAGGCGCAGTCGCCGTCGCAGCGCATGAGGAGCGTGGCGGCGAGGCTCGCCATGATGTTGTCGAGGTTGTGGACCCCTTTAAGCAGGAAGCCTTCGGTGCCGAAGGAGAGCGACTTGCCGTTGTGGTTGAAGGTGATGAAGCCGTCGCGGCAGCTGATCCCTTCTTCCAGCTCCTGCCGGCGGCTCATCGGGAAGATGCGGGCCTTGAGCTTTTCGGCGCAGGCGGCCACCAGCGGATCGTCGATGTTGAGGACCGCGTAATCGCTCTCGGTCTGGTTCTCGAAGATGCGAAGCTTCGCGTCGATGTACTCCTGGTAGCTGTGGTAGCGGTCCAGGTGGTCCTCGGTGATGTTGAGGAGCACGGCCACGTCGGGGCGGAAGCTCTCGATCCCCTCCAGCTGGAAGGAGGAAAGCTCGACCACCACCCGCTCCACCTCGCGGCCGCTGGTGACGAGGTCAATCAGGGGGTCGCCGATGTTGCCCCCCACGTAGGTCTCGAAGCCGCAGGCGCGGAAGATCTCGCCGGTCAGGGTGGTCGTGGTGGTCTTGCCGTTGGTGCCGGTGATGGCGACCATGGGGGCCTTGATGAACCAGGAGGCGAGCTCCACCTCGCTCACCACCCGCCGTTTCTGCGAGCGGGCCATCTGGAGGGGCTTGATATCCATGGGGACGCCGGGGCTCACCACGATCAGGTCGGCCATCAGGAAGGAGTGCGGGACGTGGCGGCCGAGCTCCAGGTTGAGCTCCAGGTCCTCCAGTTCCGCCAGCACGTCGGCCAGCGCATCGTAGTCGCGCATGTCGGTCACCGTGACCCGCGCCCCCTGTTCGGCCAGGAAACGGGTGACGGAGACGCCGGTGCGCGCGAGGCCTACTACCAGAATGTTTTTACCTGCGAGTTCCATCGTTGCCTTTCTTGCTGCTTTGCGGATTCTTAAACGCGACCCGCCATGATACCCGAAAAATCCTGCCCTTTGCGTGAAAATTCACTCAGATTCAAACATTTATCGGGTTTTCATTTACCTCATCTTAAGGGTTGAGATGGCCACCAGTGCGAGGATGATGGTGATGATCCAGAACCTCACGATGATCTTCGGCTCCGCCACCCCTTTGAGCTCGAAGTGGTGATGGATGGGGGCCATCCTGAAGATCCTCTTCCCGCGGTACTTGTAGGAACCGACCTGGAAGATGACTGAGAGCGCCTCCACCACGAAGACGCCGCCGACGATCACCAGGAGGATCTCCTGCTTGGTCAGGACCGCCAGCGTCCCGAGCGTCCCCCCTAAGGAGAGCGATCCGACGTCCCCCATGAAGACCTCGGCCGGATACGAGTTGTACCAGAGGAACCCGAGCCCGGCGCCGACCATGGCCCCGCAGAGGATGGCGAGCTCGCCGGAGCCGGGGACGTACGGTATCTGCAGGTAACCGGAAAGCTTGGCGTTACCGGCGATGTAGCCGAAGAGCATGTAGGTCGCCGCGTTGATGGCCACCGGGCCGATGGCCAGCCCGTCGAGGCCGTCGGTCAGGTTGACCGCGTTGGAGGCGCCGACGATGACCAGGGTCACGAAGGGGATGAAGAGGATCCCGAGATCGGGGTGGACCCGCTTGAAGAACGGGAGGTACAGCTCGGTCGAGAAGCCGGTCACCTTGAAGTAGGGGAGGCAGTAGAGCACGATCCCGACCAGGCCGGCCAGGATGATTTGCCAGAACATCTTCTGGCGGGGGGAGAGCCCCTTCGGGTTTTTCTCGACCACCTTCTTGTAGTCGTCCACGAACCCGAGGACGCCGTAGCCGGCGGTGATGAAGAGGGTGAGCCAGATGAAGTGGTTGGTCAGGTCCGCCCAGAGCAGGGTCGGCACCACGATGCAGACCAGGATCAGCACCCCGCCCATGGTGGGGGTTCCCTGTTTCTTCAGGTGGGATTCGGGGCCGTCGGTGCGGATGACCTGGCGGGCCTGGAGCTTCTCGAGCCGGCGGATCACCCAGGGACCGACGATGAAGGAAAGGACCAGCGCGGTGATCATGGCGTAGATGGTCCTGAAGGTCAGGTACTTGAAAACGTTGAAGAGTTTGGCGCTCGAGGCGAGCGGAACCAGCAGATGGTACAGCATTAGTGACGTCCCCCTTTCGCCTCGGCCAGCAGGGCCTCTTTGACCAGCTGGGCCGCCCGTTCCATGCGCATCCCGCGCGATCCCTTGAAGAGCACGCAGTCACCCGGCTCCACCCAGGCGGCCACTTCGCGGGCCACCTCCTCGTGGTCCTGACCGATCATGACGTGATCGGCGGGAAGGCCGGCATCGAGTGCCCCGCGGGCGACTTCCCCGGCCAGATCCCCCAGGAGATAGAGCCTCGCCACCGAGGCGGCGGCCAGCTTCCCGAGCTCGCGGTGGGCCTCCACGGTGCCGGTACCGAGCTCCAGCATGTCACCCAGCGCCGCCACGCAGCGCCCTCCCCCTTCCACCACCTCGTGGAGGGTCTTGAGCGCCGCCGCCATGGAGGCGGGGTTCGCGTTGTAGCTGTCGTTGATGAGGATCACCCCGGCGGTCTCCTCGAGCTGGAAGCGCTTGTCGTAGGGGGTGAACTCTTGCAGGCCGAGCTGTATTACGTCGCCGGAGACTCCGAGCGCCTGGGCGGCAGCAGCGGCAGCGAGGGCGTTGTAGATATTGTGGCGGCCGTAGGCGCGGAGACGGATCTCCTGCTCCTGCTCGCCGGGGAGGCGCAGCGTAAAGCTCTCACCCGCCTTGCCGAGGCTGGTGATGTTGGCGCTGCTGACCTCGGCGCCCCTCAAGCCGAAGGTCAGGCGGGTCACGTTCAGGTGGGTCGGGCACTTGGAGATGAGCGGATCGTCGACGTTGTAGACCGCGGTGGAGCCGGGCTTGAGCCTCAGGAAAAGCTCCCCCTTGGCCTTGGCCACCCCTTCCACGCTCCCCAGGGTCTCCAGGTGGGCAGGGAAGGCGTTGGTGATGATGCCGACGTCCGGGTCGGCGATCTCCGCCAGCCGGTCGATCTCCCCGAAGGCGCTCATGCCGAGCTCGACGACCGCCCAGCGCTCGCGCCCGGTGAGCCGCAGGAGGGTGAGCGGGAGGCCGATCAGGTTGTTGAGGTTTCCCTCGGTCTTAAGGCCCGGTCCGGTCTGGGAGAGGATGCAGGAGAGCATCTCCTTGGTGGTGGTCTTCCCGTTGGAGCCGGTCACCGCCACCATCTTGATCTTGAAGCGGCGGCGGTGGAAGGAGGCCAGATCCCCCAGCGCCCGCTCGGTGTTCTCGACCACGACGGCGGAAACGCCGGCCGGGAGGTCGTTGCCCTGTTTCCAGTGCTGGTCGACCAGCAAGACGGAAACGCCCTTCTCAGCCGCCCCTTGTACGAATTGGTGCCCATCGAAGCGCTCGCCTCGGAGCGCGATAAAAAGTTCACCCGCCGCCACCGCGCGAGAGTCGGTGGAAACGCCGGCCACCGTGACAGCGGGGTCTCCCACCATGCTGCCGCCGGTTGCCTCGGCTATCTCTTTAAGGGTGAAACTTGCCATGTTCGAATAATTCCCTTCTGGTCTGTTTTTGGTAGCGAGCGGTTCTCAACTTCAAACCCGCCCTCACCCGCCCTTCGGGCACCCTCTCCCCTGAAGGGGCGAGGGTATATTTACTTTCTCCCCTTCGGGGAAGTGCCCCCGTCAGGGGCGGTACCTGCTCATTCCTGTGTCCCCGTCAGGGGGGGGCGTCGATCTCCCCACTCACCGTTAGGGGGGGCGTCGATCTCCCCACTGCCGTTGAGGGATGTCGATCTCCCCTCGCCCCTTTAGGGGAGAGGGGCGGGGGTGAGGGAGATCTTACTTCTTCCTCAGCGCCTCGGCGGCCTCTTCCCGGTCGTCGAAGTGGTGCTTCACGGTGCCGACGATCTGGTAATCCTCGTGACCCTTGCCAGCCAGGAGGACGATGTCCCCGGCCTTGGCCACCCGGATGGCGAGCTCGATGGCATCGTGCCTGGACTCGATGGTCACGAATCCCTTCTCGGCGATACCGCCTGCCAACTCCTCCGGGCGGTACTCCCTGAGCTTCAGCGGCAGGATCCCGGCCTTCACGTCCTCGAGGATGGCGAAGGGATCTTCGGTGCGCGGGTTGTCCGAGGTGACGATGGCCAGGTCGCTGTAGCGGGCGGCGATCTCCCCCATCACCGGGCGCTTTCCCTTGTCGCGGTCGCCGCCGCAGCCAAAGAGGGTGATGATCCTGCCGGTTTTGAGCTCGGCCACGGTGGCCAGCACGTTCTCCAGGGCATCCCCGGTGTGGGCGTAATCGACCAGCACCGTGATCCCCTTGTCGTTTTCCACCCGTTCCAGGCGCCCGGGGACCTTCTTGTGCCCCTCGATCCCCGCCACGATGGCGGCATCCGGGAGATCCAGCGCGATGCCCGTCCCCACCGCGGATAGGATGTTGTAGAGGTTGAAGCGCCCGAGGAGATCCGAGGAGAGCTTGAGAATCCCGCGCGGAGTCTTCAGCTGGCAGCAGATGCCGTGTACGGTGAACTGGACGTCCTGGACGGCGATGTCACCTTCCGGGCCCGCCGAGTAGCCAAGGACGGGAGCGGACGCCTCTTCCTTGATCCGCCGCCCGTACGGGTCGTCCAGGTTGACCACCGCGCAGCGCTTGGGCTTAATATCGTCGGGAATGAGGAGATCGGTGAAGAGCCTCAGCTTGCTCCCGAAGTAGGATTCCATGTCCAGGTGGTAGTCGAGATGATCGCGGGTCAGGTTGCTGAAGACCGCCACGTCGAAGAGGCAGCCGTCGGCTCTACGCTGTTCGAGGCTGTGGGAGGAGACTTCCATCACCACCCCCTTCGCCCCCTCGTTCACCAGCTGGCGCAGCGTCTGCTGCAGATCGACGGATTCCGGCGTCGTGTTGGGAGCGGGGATCGAGACCTCGCCGAACCGGTAGCTGATGGTCCCCAGCACCGCCGGGGGATACCCCGCCGCCGCCAGGATCCCCTCCACCAGGTAGGTGGTGGTGGTCTTCCCGTTGGTCCCGGTGATCCCCACGGTCGGGACTCCCGCCGTCGGTATACCGTAGAAAACCGCCGCCATCAGCGACATGGCCCGCCGGGCGTCGGGGACCTCGATGAGGGTAGCCCCGGCAACGGCGCAGGGGCGGTCCGCCACAATGGCGACCGCCCCCCCCTTGACTGCAGCCTCGACGAACTGGCAACCGTCGATCTTAACTCCTTGCAGGGCAAAGAAAATCCCGCCTGGTCCGACCTGTCGCGAGTCGTAGTAGAGTCCCCCGATCTCGAGATCGGAGTTGCCGGTCACCCGGGCGCCCTCTACACAGCTGAGCAGTTGTGTCAGTTTCATCTCTATCTCCTTGGGTCAGGCCGACGGCACGAACCGGACCCAGACTTCTTCCTCGGTGGTGATGGGGCTTCCCGGTGCCGGGTGCTGCTCCACGGCCCGTCCGCTTCCCTGCAGTTTCACGTTGAGCCCCCGTTTCTCCATGACCCTCAGCACCTGGCGCATGCTCATCCCGCGGAAGTTGGGCATGGCCCCGGCCGGGGTCCCTTCGACGCTTCCCCCTTCGGAGACCTGGGGGGGATCGGGCTCCCGCACCTCCTTGGCCTCCACGGAGACCGGCTTCTTCTTGAAACCCTTCTCCGGCGGCACCCCCAGGTAGCAGAGCGTCTGCTGGGCGATGGCGCTGAAGGCCGGGGCGGCCACCACGCCGCCGTAGGGGCTGGTGGTCGGCTCATCCACCACCACCAGGATGGTGAGCTTCGGGTTGTCCACCGGCACGAACCCTACGAAGGATGCGGTCCGCTTCCTGGCCGAGTAGGCGTGGGATGCGTGGTCAACCTTCTGGGCGGTGCCGGTCTTCCCCGCCACCGAGTAGCCGTCCACCTGGGCGGCGGTGCCGGTCCCCCCTTCGTTCACGACCCCTTCCAGCATGTGGGCCACGACCTTGGCCGTGGCGGGGGAGATGACCTTCCTCTTGAGCTGAGGTCCGAACTGCTTCAGTACCTCGCCGTCGTCGTTGGTGATCCGCTCCACCAGGTAGGGCTTCATCAGGTTGCCGCCGTTGGCCACCGCCGAGACCGCCGTGGTGATCTGCAGCGCGGTGGCGGTCACCCCCTGCCCGAAGGAGATGGTCGCCAGGTCGATCGGGTACCACTTGGCCTGCGACCTGAGCACCCCGGCCGCCTCGCCGGGAAGGTCGACTTCGCTCCGCTCCCCGAACCCGAAGGCGGTCAGGGCGTCGTAGAGCCTTTGGGAGCCGAGCCGGCCGCCGATCTTGGCCGCCCCGATGTTACTCGAGTATTTGAGCACCTGCGCCACGCTGAGCGTGCTGTAGCTGTGGGTGTCGTGGATGGTCTTGCCGGCAAAGGCCCAGCTGCCGTTCTCGCAGTTGAAGGCGTCGCCCGGCCTGATCACGTGGCTTTCCAGCGCCGAGGCGACCAGGAAGATCTTGAAGGTCGAGCCCGGCTCGAAGCTGTCCGAGATGGCCCGGTTTCTCAGCGCATCCTGGCCGTACTTGGAGAAGGCGTTCGGGTTGAAGGTCGGGTAGTTGGCCATCGCCAGCACCCGCCCGGTGTCCGGCTCCATCACGATGGCGATCCCCGACTTGGCGCCGTTTTTCTCGACCGCCTTGGTGAGCTCCTTCTCCGCTATGTACTGGATATTCTTGTCGAGGGTGAGGACGACGTTGCTCCCTTTGGAGCCCTGTTTCCCCTTCTTGAGATCGATGTCCCGCCCCAGCGCGTCCCGCTCGGTCACCAGGTAACCGGTGTTCCCCAGGATGGTGGAATCGTACTTCTTCTCGATCCCCTCCAGACCGGTCGGGTCGACACCGGTAAAGCCTACCACAGCCGCCGCCACCTCGGAGTTCGGGTAGTAGCGTTTGGTCTCCTTCACGAAGCCGATGCCGTCGAGGTCGAGGTCCCTGATTCTTTTCGCCTGCTCGGGCGGGATCCTGCGGGCCAGCCAGACGAAGTTGCGGCTCGCCTTGAGTTTCGCCTCCAGCTCCGGCTCGGGGATGCCGAGGATGGGAGCGAGCTTGGCCGCCTCGTCCGGGAGGTTCTCCATGTCGCGGGTCTCGGCGTAGCAGGAGTCCATCTCCAATGAGACCGCCAACGGCGCATTGTTCCTGTCAAAGATCGCCCCGCGTCCCGGGGTGAGCTGCACGATCCTCTGATGCTGCTTCTCCGCGAGCTTCACCAGCTTGTCCTTCTGCAGCACCTGCAGAAAGAGGGCGCGCCCGGCGGTCAGTACGAAGAATACGACGAAAAGAGCGGCCACCGAGCGCATCCGCACCCTGGCCCATTTTTCGTGCTTCTCTATCACTTGACCACAACCACCTGCTGGTCGGTGGGGAGCGCCATGCCGAGCTGGCCTTTGGCGATCTCCTCGATCCTGGCAGGGGTCTTCAGGGAAGCGACTTCCACCTTCAACCGCTGGTTCTCCTGCTGCTGCTCCTTGAGAAGCCGGGCGGTATCGGAGATCTTAAGGTTGAGATCGATGACCTCGACCCTCGACCAGACGTGGAAGATGGAAACCAGGGTCAGGAGCACCATCACCGCGATGAGGTAGCGGAAACTGACCCAGTGGTCCCTGATTACGACCCCGGTTCTTACCGGTGCGGCTACTTTGCCGTATTCGACCTTGCTCTGTGCCATGATGAAATCCCTCTAGATGATCTTCTCGATTACTCTCAGTTTCGCGCTGCGCGACCTCGGGTTGCCCGCAACTTCCTTTTCACTCGCTTTAACCGGCTTGCCGGTCACCACCTTGCACTGCGGGACCTTTCCGCAGACGCAGATGGGAAGCTCTTTGGGGCAGGTGCAGCCGGTGGCGGCGGCCCGGAAGGACTCCTTGACGATCCTGTCCTCCAGCGAGTGGAAGGAGATCACCGCGCCCCGCCCCCCTTTCCTCAGGAGCTTCAAGAGGGCCGCCAGCCCTTCCTCGAGGCTCTTCAGTTCCTCGTTGACCGCGATCCGCAGCCCCTGGAAGGTCCTGGTCGCCGGGTGGAGCCGCTCCTCCCACTTGGCCTTCGGGATCGCCCCCTTGACGATGTCCACCAGCTCGAAGGTGGTCTCGATCGGGCGCTCGCCTCTGGCCTTGACGATGAAGGAGGCGATCCTCTTGGCCCAGCGCTCCTCCCCGTAGTCCGAGATGATGCGGGTGAGCTCCCCCTCGGAGAGCTCGTTGACCAGGTCGGCGGCGGTGGGGCCTTCCTCCCTGTTCATCCGCATGTCGAGCGGCGCGTCCTGCATGAAGCTGAATCCCCGCTCCTCGCGGTCCAGCTGGTGCGAGGATACCCCGAGGTCCAGCACGAAGCCGTCGATGGCCTCCACCCCGATTCCCGCCAGGGTCTCGGCGATGTCGGCGAAGTTCCTCTGGAAGATCCGGACCCGCCCGCCGAAGGGGGCGAGCCTCTCGGTGGCCGCCGCGATCGCCTCGGCGTCCCGGTCGAACCCCAAAAGCACCCCGTCGGGGGAGCTGGCGGTCAGGATCAGCCCGGCGTGCCCGGCGCCCCCCAGCGTCCCGTCCACGTAGATCCCGCCGGAGCGGGGGGAGAGCGCCCGGAGTACCTCGTCGGGCATGACCGAGATGTGGTGGAAGTCCACCATCTAGAGCCCCAGCCCGGCGAGCGCCGCGGAGTCGGTCGGGAAGTTCTGCTCGTCCTGCTCGCAGACCTTGGTCCAGACGGCCTGGCTGTAGATGTCGATCTTGGTCTGCATCCCGACGAAGTGGATGTCGCGCTCGAGCTGGGCGGTCTTCCGGAGATCCGAGGGGACCAGGAGCCTGCCGAGCTTGTCGGCGGTGCACTCGACGGCGGGGACCAGGATCATCCTCCGGACGGCGGCCAGTTCAGCCACGCTTAAACCGAGCGAGGTGCCGTCTTTCAACTTCTCCTCGATGGCCAGGAATTCATGGTAGGGGTAGATGGCCAGACCGTAGCAGACCTCCCCGTTGCCAAGCCGAACCGGACTCGACTTGGTGAGGAAGAAACGCTCGTCGCCGAAGGTATCCACCAGAACCTCGCGAAACTTCGCGGGAATGCTGGTGCGCCCCTTGGCGTCGATGGTCGTGTCGAACTTCCCTCTGAACATGATTTCCCCGGCACCCGTTGCCACTTTATACCACTTTATACCACCGTCGGCTGAATCATACGGGAGGGATAGAGTGATGTCAAGGCAAAATTGTCACGAAAAAGTGATCTTTTCCGAAGATTTTCCAAGGGTTTAAATGAGAGAGCCGCCGAGGGGGGACGAGGTGGTAAAAAGGGGCAACGGGAACGGGGGCGCGGCCCGAAAACAGGTGGGCAGGGGAGTTCGAAACTGCCGCACGGGGAGGTAACGAGGGGGTGTGTCTTTGGGCGAGCCCCTTCCCCGGGGGGGGAAGGGACGGGTCCTGCAGAGGGAACTTCGGGTTAGCGAGGCTACTTTTTACGGTCGAAGAGGGAGACCACCTTGCCACCCTTCTTGGGGGCGTCCCCGCCTTTCTCCACCGGGGCCACCGGAGAGGGGGGCTCGGGCGGAACCACTAATTCCAGCATGATCGGGGTATTCCCCATGGTGAAGGGGGCGCCGTTCACCTGGCTTTCGTCGAGGATCCAGGTATAGACCTGGAGCGGCACGGTGAGGACCAGCAGTTTGACCTTCCACCACCCCGGCTTGACGTCGGGCGAGATGTCCTCGATTCTGGCGTAGAAGGCGGGCTTATTGTCGATGTGCGCGAGCACGAGGTCGTTGATGGTTGCCATGAAGTTGGATTTCCTCTCGAGTTGTCGTTGCCCGTCAGGGCTCCCCGTTCAGGAGGGGACCGTCCATCGAGGCGGGCGGGAAGAGCGCACGCAGTTCCGCGTAGACCCCCTTCAACTGCTGCTCGAGGCGGTAGAATTCCGAAACCGACTCCTCGGGGAGCTGGTCCTCGATCACTTCGCAGTTGAAGGTGATGCAGTTGAAGGGGCGGTACCCCGGGGGCATGAGACAGCCGGCGGTGGTGAGGTAGGGACAACGGGGACTGTCGAAGCGCGGTGTGAAGATCGGCTTGGCGGTCACCAGGTACACCAGGAGATCGACCTTGGTGAAATGGAGCCTGCCGGTCACGCAGCAGGCACCGTCGCAGGCGGCGCAGTGCCGCTCGGCGTTGGCCCGGGAGGCGATATCCTGCAGCGCCTCCTTGCACTCGATCATCTCCTGGCACAGGTTTCCTACCCGCTCCCGGTCCTGGATCGGAAGCATCACCCAGACAGCCGCCACCTTGCGGAGTCCGTCCTGCCATTCTTTCTGAAGGCTCATGGAGCCAGCCTCCTGTGTATCTGCGCAAAAAAGCCATCCAGGCCGCGAAGCCTTGATGGCGTCTTGTTGCCGTTTTACTGCAAAAATTGGCCGAAGCAGCCCGTAAGCCGGGTTCTGTTCCCGCGGCAGGTTACCCCGGCGCGGGCGATGGTCATTCATCTAGGAGCGCCGTTACCGACGCCCTCAAGCAACCAACCCGGAAGCACGGACGGGCCGCCCTTAACGCTTCCCTATTTGGTCTTGCTCCTGGTGGGGTTTACCTGGCATCCGGCGTCACCGCCGGACCCGGTGAGCTCTTACCTCACCCTTTCACCCTTACCCACCTTCGCTTAACGCCTCGCATAGCGAGGCAGCTTCGGTGGGCGGACTTCTCTCTGTGGCACTATCCCTGGGGTTGCCCCCGCTGGACGTTATCCAGCACCCTGCCCTATGGAGCCCGGACTTTCCTCCCTCCCCCTTCGCTGGACGCCTCGCGAGGCGAGGCAGCTACGGGGGACGGCGGCCATCTGGTCTGCTTCGGCCAAAACGATAACTGCGTGAAGCACGTTCTACGTTCTACGTTAACGGCTCACCGGACTCAACGAGTCCGCCCTATGTCTATGCCCCGCCCTGCGCCCGGATGATGCACCACGAGTGCGCCGAGTCCTCAGAGTTCCAACCTAGAACCTAGAACCTAGAACCTAGAACCTAGAACCTAGAACCTAGAACCTAGAACCTAGAACATAGAACATAGAACATAGAACTTGTTTGTTAATCCAGCTCCTGCTTCATGATCAGGATCCGCTGGCAGTGCGGGCAGGTGATCACGTCGTCGGCGCGGAAAAGGGTGTTGTAGAGCTGCGGCGGAAGGTGCATGTTGCACCCCATGCAATTCCCTTCCCTCGCCTCGACCACGGCCACGCCGCGGCGCTGGTCGCGAAGCCTCGAATAGCGCTTCATCACCGAGGCCGGGAGGATCTTGACGGTCTCCTCACGGGTAACCGCGTCGGCGGCGATGCCGGTCTCCAGCGCGGTTACCTTGGCCTGCAGCTCGGCCTGCTGGGTAGCCACGTTGGCCTCGAGCTCCTGGAGATCGGACTCCCTTTTCGCGATGTCGGCAGCGATCTCTTCCAGGGCGTTGATCTTCTGAAGGATCTGGTCCTCGAGCTCGGCGATCATCTTCTTGGCGCCGGAGATCTCCTTGGAGACCGCCTGGTACTCCTTCTGGGTCTTGATCTCCTTCTGGTGGGACTCCGACCGGGTGATGTTCTCGTTCTCGGCAGCGAGGCTCGCGTCGAGCGCCGCCTTCTCGGCTGCCACCGTCTCGGACTCCTCGCGGCGGGCCGCGATTCGCTCCCGCGCCTCGGCGAGCTTGGCTTCCAGGGCCTGCGCCTCGGCAAGGAGCTGCCCTTTTTCGCTGTCCAGACCGTCGATCCTCAGATCGATCTCCTGCAATTCGTATAACGACTTCAGCTTGTTACGCAAAATCTGCCTCCCCAACACCTCTATGGTTGATGCCCGACGGGTTTACCAGAAACTGAAAGGCTCCCGCTCGTGCTTGTACTCGATCACTTCCGTCTCATACTTCCTTGCCGCCAGGACCTCCCGCAAGGTGGCGGCCAACCCTTCCACCATGGGATGTTCGGTGGCGAAATGCCCGGCGTCGAGCACCGCGATGCCGAGCGCCTCGGCCTCGCGCGCCTCGTGGTACTTCAGATCGCCCGTCACCAGGACGTCGGCCCCCTTGCGGGCCGCTTCGTGGACGAGGAACGCCCCGCTGCCGCCGCAAAGGGCGACCTTCTTAACCGGACGCTCGCTTCCCCCCACCAGCCGCACCCCGGCCGCCCCGAGCGCCTCCTTGACCCGGCAGGCGAAGAGCCCGGCGGTCACCGGCTCGGCGAGCAGGCCGATCCTCCCGATCCCCCGCGCCGGGCCGCGCGCGAGCACCGGGTAGAGATCGAAAGCGGGCTCCTCGTACGGGTGCACCTTCCTGAGCGCAGTCATGGCCGCCCCGGTCACTTCCCTGGGGAGCAGGAACTCGAGCCGGCTCTCCTTCTCCCGGTGCAGCGCGCCGATCTCCCCCACGAAGGGGTTGGCGCCTTCCAGCGCCCGGAAGCGGCCGACGCCGTCTCCCTGGAAGGAGCAGTCGCGGTAGTTGCCAATGGGGGCCATGAAACGGGAGAGCCCCTCGAGGACCTTCTCCTCGTAACCGTGGGGAACGAAGACGGCCATCTTCACCAGCTCCTGGGAACCGGTGATCTTGAGCGGGGCCACCTCGGAGAGGCCGAGACGGCCGGCCAGGAGGTCGTTCACGCCGCCCGAGGCGATATCGTAATTGGTGTGCAGGGAGATGATGGCCAGATCGTTCTTGATGGCCGCTATGGTCAGCCGCCCGACCTCGTCGGCGGTGGAGATCTTCTTGAGGGGGGTGAAGATGAAGGGGTGGTGGGTGATCAGCAGCTGGCAGCCGGCCTCTATCGCGGCCTCGACTGCGGGGGGGCCGGGGTCCAGCGCCACCATGAGCCGGGAGACCTGCCGGACCGGGTCCCCGAGCTGCAGCCCCACGTTATCCCAGGACTCCGCATACTCCGCGGGAGCGATTTTACTAGTTATTCCGAGCAGATCCGATATTCTAGGAGTAATCATCGCGCACAAAAGAAAAAGAGTGCAACCGCTTGGTGTGCACTCTCTCTCTCCACTTTGAGTTTATTCTTTCGTCTGACCAGGTGCTTTAAGGGCATCCCCACATCATCCTAATTGTTGAGGGTGGTGGGCCCACCAGGACTCGAACCTGGGACCGACCGGTTATGAGCCGGTAGCTCTAACCAACTGAGCTATAGGCCCGAAAAGCGAAATTTAACTATAGGTTAAAAGATAAGCAGTGTCAAGGTTCTATTTTAATGTTTCCACCCCGAGCAGCCACGTACAGAGAGGAAAAGGGGACTGGCTCCGCTAGGTGCCTGTCCCCCTCCGTGAAACTAATCTCCGCCCCCCAAGCCTTGACACATTTAACAGTGCCAGCTCGCATCGCGCCAATTACGGACGTTCCCTCCCCTTCAAGGGGAGGCTGGGGTCAATACATCTCGTACTTCAACAGCCGGCACTCGATCGGCCCGTTGAAGAGCACGATCCTCCGCGCCGCCTTCAACCCCACCCCCTTGGCGAGCTCCAGGTTACCGGTGAATACATAGGCCGTGTACCCCTTGCAGCGCTGCTTCAGGACGTCGCCGATCTCCTTGTAGAGGGGCCTTAGCGCCTCCTCCTCGCCGAGCCTCTTTCCGTAGGGGGGGTTCATCACGATCACCCCCGGCCCCGGAGGGGGGATCAACTCACCCACCGCACCCCGCCCGATGGTGATCGCCTTCCCCACCCCCGCCCGCCCGGCGTTCTCGTGCGCCATGGCGATGGCCGAGTGCGAGATGTCCGAAGCCACCACCGGCGCCAGCAGGCCGGAGAGGATCCCCTGCCTCGCCTCCTTGGCGAGAGCCGTCCAGAGCGAACGGTCGTAGCCGGGCCAGCGCTGGAATCCGAAGGTGGTCCGCAAAAGCCCCGGAGGGATGCGAAGCGCCTTCATGGCCGCCTCGATGGCGATGGTCCCGGTCCCGCACATGGGGTCGACGAAGGGAACGCTCCCGTCCCAGCCGGTCATCTCCACCAGAGCTGCGGCCAGGTTCTCCTTGAGCGGCGCCTCGTGCTTGTCCAGCCGGTAGCCCCGCCGGTCCAAGGGCGCCCCCGAGCAGTCGAGGCTGAGATAGCAGCGATTTCTGAAGAGCCGCACGTTGACCCGCAGATCGGGATCGCGCGTGTCCACGCTCGGGCGGCTCCCGAAGCGGTCCCGCATGGTGTCGACGATGGCGTCCTTGGTCTTCAGGGCCACGAACCCGGAATGGGTCATGGCGCAGTCCCTCAGGGTGCAATCGACCGCCAGCGTCATCTCGGTGGTGAGGTAACGGGGCCAGGAGACGCTCCGCACCCCCTGGTAGAGCTGCTCGGGAGTCTCGCACGGGAACTCGGCGAGCGGCATCAGCACCCGGCTCGCGGTCCGCAGCCAGAGGTTCGCCTTGTAGGCGGCCGGCATCCCTCCGCCAAAGCGCACCCCCCCGCTTTCGACGGAAACATCCTCGATCGAAAGCCGGGTCAGTTCGGCGGCCAGTACCTCTTCCACCCCCTTGGCGGTGGTGGCGAAAAAATGGTCGGTGGTCATAGAAAAATCCAGGGAAGCTGATTAGCAAAGGGTTCTTGCCTTGCTCATGAGGACTATACACTCCCCCGACCGGGACGCGCAACGCTAAAAGCCCCCTCGCCCATCGGGAACCCGCCGCTTCTCCCCCCCGAAAGCCCAGCAGTGACGCGAAAATTTCCCCTCCCGTCACTTGATAACCATCCCGTTCATGATAAACATTGCAGTGGTGTAAACCCAGGTGAAGGGGAGCCGACATGAATATTCATGAGTACCAGGCCAAGGAGATCCTCCAGTCGTATTCCATCCCCGTCCCGCGCGGCCGGGTGGCGCTCACCTCCGACCAGGTGGAACGGGCGGCCAAGGAGCTCGGCGGCCATTGCGTGGTTAAGGCGCAGATCTATGCGGGTGGCCGCGGCAAGGCGGGGGGCGTCAAGGTGGTGCACCACCCCGAACAGGCCCAGGAGCTCGGCAAGGAGCTCTTCGGGAAGCGGCTGGTCACCCCGCAGACCGGCCCGGAGGGGCTCAAGGTCCGGAGGATCCTGGTGGAGGAGGCGGTCGACATCGCCCGCGAGTTCTATCTCTCCATCACGCTGGACCGGGCCACCTCCCGCTACTGCCTGATCGCCAGCGCGGAGGGTGGGGTCGAGATCGAAGAGGTCGCCCGCCGCAGCCCCGAGAAGATCAACATGTTCACCATCGACCCGACCACGGGTCTGCGCCCCTACCAGGCGAGGAAACTGGCCCTGAAGCTCGGGCTGACCGGGAGCATCTGCGAGGACTGCGTCCAGCTCATGCTGAATCTGTACCGTCTCTGCCTGGAGAAGGACTGCTTCCTGGTGGAGATCAACCCCCTGGTGGTGACCCGGGCCGGCTGGCTCCTCGCCATGGACGCCAAGGTGAGCTTCGACGACAACGCCATCTTCCGCCACCACGAGTACCCGGACATGATGGACTACTCGCAGCTCGACACCCTGGAGATCAACGCCGGCAAGTACGACCTCTCCTACATCAAGCTGCAGGGGTCGATCGGCTGCATGGTGAACGGCGCCGGGCTTGCCATGGCGACCCTCGACGTCCTCAAGGAGTTCGGCGGCGAGCCGGCCAACTTCCTCGACGTCGGCGGCGGAGCCACCCGCGAGAAGGTTGCCGAGGCCTTCAAGATCATCCTGGAAGACGACGACGCCAAGGGGGTCTTCGTCAACATCTTCGGGGGGATCATGCGCTGCGACGTCATCGCCCAGGGGATCATCGAGGCGGCCGCCGAGATGAACTGCACGCTCCCCATCGTGGTCCGCATGGACGGAAGCCAGGTCGAGGAGGGGAAGAGGCTTTTGGCCGAATCTGGGTTGAACGTGCAGACCGCCGACAACCTCGGCGACGGGGCCTCCAAGATCGTGGCCATGCTGGGGAGCTGACCGCCGGCCACGCGTCAGGCGATGGTCAGCGTAGATAGATCGAAAGCCTGGCCCGGGAGACAACTGACCGCCCCGTGTAGAACAGCGTGAGAGCGGTCCCCTCCCCTTCAAGGGGAGGGACAGGGTGAGGATGGGGGGTTACCGCCAAGGAGGGTTTAATGTCCATACTGCTCAACAGCGAGTCGCGGGTGGTGGTCCAGGGGATCACCGGAAGAAGCGGCCTTTTCCATACCCAGCAGTGCCGCGACTACGGCACCAACATCGTGGCGGGGGTCACCCCCGGCAAGGGGGGGATCCACATCGAGGGGATCCCGGTCTTCAACACGGTGGAGGAGGCGGTCCGCTACACCAAGGCCGACGTCTCCATGATCTTCGTCCCTCCCCCGGGGGCGGCCGACGCCATCCTGGAGGCCTGCGACGCCGGGCTCCAGCTCGCGGTCTGCATCACCGAGGGGATCCCGGTCCGGGACATGGTGCTCGCCCGCCAGGTCCAGGAGAAGAGCAAGACGCTCCTGGTCGGCCCCAACTGCCCGGGGGTGATCACCCCGGGACAGTGCAAGGTCGGCATCATGCCGGGTTACATCCACAAGCCCGGGAGGATCGGGGTGGTCTCCCGCTCGGGCACCCTCACCTACGAGGCGGTCAAGCAGCTCTCGGACGTGGGTCTCGGACAGTCAACCTGCGTGGGGATCGGGGGGGACCCGATCATCGGCATGAACTTCATCGACGTCCTCAAGCGCTTCAACGAGGACCCCAACACCGACGGGGTCTTCATGATCGGGGAGATCGGCGGGGGCGCAGAGGAGGAGGCGGCGTACTGGATCAAGAAGCACATGAAGAAGCCGGTGGGAGCCTTCATCGCCGGCGTCACCGCGCCTCCCGGCAAGAGGATGGGACACGCCGGCGCCATCATAACCGGCGGCAAGGGGAAGGCCGAAGACAAGATACGGACCCTCACCGAGTGCGGCGTGGCGGTCTCTCCGAGCCCGACCAGGATGGGAAGCACCATGCTCGAGCTCATGAAGGGGGGCGCGCCGAACCCGTGAGAGGGGGACCGCCGCGAGTAACCGGGGGGGGCGCCTGACGGAGCCGCCCCCCGTTTAGCGGGTCACATGAACAGGAAGAAGCCGTTCAAGAACTGGACGATGCCGTAGGCGCCGATGGTGATACCGATCACCCAGACGTACTTCTTCTTGATGAGCGCGGCGATCGACGAGAGCAGGATGGCGATCTGCAGGAAGATGACGGCCACGCCGAAGACCTTGCTGTGCTTCGACGCATCGTCCCTGATGCCCTCGAGCTTCTTGGCATCCGCCAGGATCTTGGCCTTTTCCCCCTCGTACTTGGCTATCTTGGCCGCGTAGCCGTCGATCTTGGCTTGATACTGCTGGGCCAGCGCCGGAGGGACCTTCCCCCCCTGCATCTTCAACTGCATCTCCATCTGGTCCCTCTGCATCTCATAGAGGTACCCCTTGATGCTCTTGGACTGGTAGAAGGCCCACTGGTCGGAGGCCTGGGTCTGACTCAACACGGAGCGGGTCGAGAAACCTCCTCCTTTGAATGTCGCCAAGGTGGCACAGACAGCAAGGATGATAGTGGTCAGTGCCATCCAGTTCAGCCACCGTTCTTTCTTTTCTTCCGCCATATATACCTCCTCGTGAAAGTGTGGTGAATTATACACAAACTCCCGTCACTGGAAAAGACATTGCCCGGCTCAGAGTACAAACGAACTAGGGGAAATTGCATCAATGTCCGTCCGTGATAATGTTATACCTTACCATCTCGTTATCCATGCACTCCTCCCGGAGCCGGAAGGGCACCCTAGTGAGGAACGCGCTCAGGAACGAAGGCGCGTGGGGGACCGCCCATTGACCACGGCCGGAGAGAAGCACGCGGACAGGGAGAAAGTGGCAATGGAAACGCAGCTCAGGGTGCTGATCGTCGAGGACGACCCGAATGATGCCCGGCTGGTGGTGAGGGAGCTCGAACAAGGCGGATACCGGGTCAAACAAGAAACGGTCGCCTCCGCCGACGAGCTTTCCCGGGCCCTCCTCAGCTCCTGGGACCTCGTCGTCTGCGACTTCTCCCTCCCTGGCTTCAGCGGCATGGAGGCACTCCGCATGGTTCGCGACCGGGGAGGCGACCAGCCGTTCATCATGGTCTCCGGCAAGGTCGGCGAGGAGGCGGTGGCCGACGCCATCCGTGCCGGCGCCGACGACTTCGTCCTCAAGGACCGCCTGGTCCGCCTGGTCCCCGTGGTGAAAAAGGAGCTCGCCGAGGCCGCCCGCCGCGAAGAGCACCGCCGCGCCGACAAGGAACTCCGCGACAAGCTGGAGTTCATCCAGGTCCTGATCGACACCCTCCCCACCCCCATCTTCTACAACGATCCCAACGGCCATTACCTGGGGTGCAACCGCGCCTTCGAGGAGCAGCTCGGCGTGAAGCGCGGGGAGATCATCAACAAGTCCGTCTACGAGATCCTCCCCCCCGACCTCGCCAAGCACTACTCGCGCGGCGAGCAGGAAATGGTGCCCGGCCAGGGGCCCAAGTCTTTCGAAGGAACCATCACCTGCGCAAGCGGCGAAAACCGCGACGTCATCTTCTACAGTGCCGTCTTCAACACCTCGGACAGTTCGGTGGGGGGAATGGTCGGGGCGCTGCTGGACATCTCGGAGCGCAAGCGCTCTGAGACGAGACTTCGCTACCTGAGCACCCACGACATGCTGACCGGCATCTACAACCGCGCCTATTTCGACGAGGAGCTCGACCGGCTCAAGAAAGGGAGGAAGTTCCCGGTCAGCATCGTGATGGCCGACGTGGACCGCCTGAAGGAAACCAACGACCAACTGGGGCACGCGGCGGGGGATGAGCTTCTCAAGCAGACGGCCGAGGTCTTCAAGGGGGCCTTCCGGAAGGAGGACGTGGCGGCCAGGATCGGGGGGGACGAGTTTGCCGCCCTGCTCCCCAACACCGACGAAACGGCGCTGAAGGAGGCGATGGAAAGGCTCCAGCAGCATCTCGCCTTAAGCAACGCAGAACACGGCGGGCTCCCCTTGAGCCTCTCCATCGGTGCCGCCACCGCCCACAGCGGCAACGAGCTCTCCACCGCCTGGCGCATAGCCGATCAGCGGATGTACCGCCAAAAGAAAGGGCGCCGAGGCAAAAATGCCGTTCCGCGCCCTCACGATCAACTCGAACTCAACACCGGCCCTACCAGCCAGTCCTGATTAGTCCATCCCTTCGTTTAATTCATCCAGCTATCAATTCGACCTGCCCTCCCCCTCTCACTTTGAGTGGAGCAGGATCTCCGCATAACCTCGCCCTTTACGGAAGAGGGGAGAACTCCGTATCCCTCTCCCCTGAAGGGGCGAGGGTACAGGGGGAATAGCCTTCGGCTTAAGGGGCGAGGGCAAACCGCCTACTTCCCGTGCGAGGTGTAGCTGGCGAACTTGGCCGCGGTCTTCACCGCTTCCTTGTGGTACTCGCTGTTCGGGAACTGGGTGGCCAGCTGAGAGAAGACCAGGTCGGCCTTCTCGCGATTTCCCTCATCGAGGTACCCCTTCCCCAGAAGGTACAGAGTCCGGTCCAGCTTGAGAGACTTCGGGAAGTGCTGCACCGCGTCGGAGAGACGTTTTATCCCCGCGGCGTTCTTGCCGGTGCGGAGATAGAAATTGCCGACGTAGGTCTCGTACTCGAGCTGCTTGTTCCGGCAGTCCGCGAGCTTCTCCCGCACCTCGGGAGCATACTCGGAGTCCGGGTACTGCCTAAGGAAACTCTCGAGGGTGATCACCGCGTTCTTGACCGGCGTCTGGTCGGTGTCGATCCCGGTGATCTGGTGGTAGTGGCTCAGCGCCG
The DNA here is from genome assembly GCF_054784495.1 of Geomonas sp. Red276. NCBI lineage: Bacteria > Pseudomonadati > Thermodesulfobacteriota > Desulfuromonadia > Geobacterales > Geobacteraceae > Geomonas > Geomonas sp. Red276. The sequence continues at coordinate 14,641 of NZ_BLXW01000022.1, read as the reverse complement.
CCCGGTAGAGGGCGTAGGGAGCCTTCGGGTTGGTCGGGTGGAGCTTGCGGAAATCCTCGTAGGCGGCGGCCGCCTCGATGTAAGACTCGTTGGCGTAATGGGCGTCGGCAATCTTCAGCTCCGCCTTGGCGGTAAGCTCCGGCGAACTGTAGGCTTCCTTGACCTTCTTGTAGGCGGTAACGGCCTCTTCGTAGTTGCGCCTGGCGTAGGCAGCCTCCGCCTCCTGGTAGTACTGGTCGGCACTTTTCACCGGCTTGGGGGCCGATGAACAGGAGGCGAGAACGGTTACCAGGGAGAAAAGTGCCAGGTAGCTCACGATTCGCAAGGACATGCTGGACTCCTATCGAAGTTGGTTCAGCCTAAGCTAGCTGCGCGAGGCACGCTTGCGCAGGATCGGGTCGAGCTCTTTTTTCCGCAGGCGGATCGACTGCGGGGTGACCTCGACCAGCTCGTCGTCGTCGATGAACTCGAGCGCCTGCTCGAGGGTCAAAAGGCGCGGCGGAGTGAGCTTGATGGCATCGTCGGAGCCGGAGGCGCGGACGTTGGTGAGCTTTTTCCCCTTGCAGGGGTTCACCTCGAGGTCGTTGTCCTTCGCGTGCTGGCCGATGATCATCCCGCCGTAGACCTCGACGCCCGGGCCCAGGAAGAGGACGCCGCGCGGCTGAAGCGCGTCCAGCGAGTAGGCGGTGGTCTCACCCTGCTCCATGGCGACCAGCACCCCGTTCTTCCTCCCCGGGATCTCACCCTTGAAGGGCGCGTACTCGTGGAAGGTGTGGGTGATCACCGCGGTGCCGCGGCTCTCGGTGAGGAACTCGCCCCTGATGCCGATGAGTCCGCGGGCCGGCACGATGAACTCGAGACGGATGGTCTCACCCATCGGGGTCATGGAGACCATCTCACCCTTCCTCGGCCCCATCCGCTCGATGATGACCCCCTGGTACTCAGAGGGGACATCCACCACCAGGTACTCCATCGGTTCGTACTTCTTGCCGTCCACTTCCCGCATGATGACCTCGGGCTTGGAGACGGCCATCTCGAACCCTTCGCGGCGCATGTTCTCGATCAGGATGGAGAGGTGCAGCTCACCGCGGCCGGAGACCTGGAAGGTGTCGGGGTTGCCGGTATCCTCGACCCTGAGCGACACGTTGGTGCGGAGCTCGCGGTCGAGGCGCTCCCTGATGTTCCGGGAGGTGACCATCTTCCCCTCGCGCCCGGCGAAGGGGGAGGAGTTGACGATGAAGTTCATGGAGAGAGTAGGCTCGTCGATCGCCACGTAGGGAAGCGCGATCGGGTTGTCGGCGGCGGACAGGGTCTCGCCGATGCCGACGTCGGTGAAGCCGGCGATGGTCACGATGTCGCCGGTGAAGGCCTCGGGGATCTCCACCTGCTTGAGTCCGTCGTAGCCAAGGAGCTTGGTGACGCGCCCCTTGGTGATGCTTCCGTCGCGGCGGATCAGTGCCACGGTCTCGCCGGCGCTCACCTTGCCGTTGAAGATCTTGCCGGTGGCGATGCGGCCGATGTAATCGTTGTAGTCGATGTTGGTGACCAAGAGCTGGAAGGGAGCGGCCACGTCCCCCTCGGGGGGATGGACGTTGTCCTTGATGAGCTGGAAGAGCGGCTCCATGTTGTCGGAGGGCTCGTCGAGCTCACGCATGGCGTATCCCATCTTGGCGCTCGTGTAGCAGATGGCGAAGTCCAGCTGGGCGTCGGAGGCCTGCAGCTCGCAGAAGAGGTCGAACACCATGTCGACCACCTCGCTCGGGCGGGCGCCGGGACGGTCGATCTTGTTGATGACCACGATCGGGCGCAGCCCCAGGTCGAGCGACTTCTTGAGGACGAAGCGGGTCTGCGGCATCGGGCCGTCGAGGGCGTCCACCAAGAGGAGGACGGAATCGACCATCTTCAGGACGCGCTCCACTTCGCCGCCGAAGTCGGCGTGGCCCGGGGTGTCGACGATGTTGATCTTGAAGCCGCCGTGGTGGATGCTCAGGTTCTTGGCGAGGATGGTGATGCCGCGCTCCTTCTCGAGATCGTTGGAATCCATCACGCGCTCGGTGATGGCCTCGTTCTCGCGGAACACTCCGGACTGTTTAAGCATAGCGTCCACCAGGGTGGTCTTGCCGTGGTCGACGTGGGCGATAATGGCGATATTTCTGATCTTTTCCTGCATTTACGTACGGCTCCTTGCGTTTCGGCTCTGTCAAAATAAAAAGACGAGCATAACGCTCGTCTAAAGCGACTCAATATTGCATGTTCGGCGGGACTTTACAAGCTATTTTCTGATGATGCGGGGCCTTTTCCCCATCTGGGCCATCGCCTGCTTCTGGAGAACGCCGATCGGCTCGAGGTGGAACTGGAGCCACATCTCGCCGTAGGCCTTCATCTTCATCTTCTTCCCTTCCCTCAAAAGCTCCAGGTTCTGCTTGATGTTCTCGTCGCCGGGAAGCTTGGACTGGGCCTTGGCCATGATCTCGCAGGCCTTCACGTTGTCGCCGATCTCGTTCAGGCAGTAGGCGTACAGGCTGTAGAGGAGCGACTCCTTCGGGGAGGCCATGATCGCCTTGTCGAAGGTCTCCTTCATCTTGTCGTGCTTGTTGCGCTTCATGTAGGTGACGCCGAGCATCCCCATGGTGACCCAGTTCTTGAAGAACCCTTTCTCCAGGTAAGGGAAGGCGGTGGAGAACTCGCGCTTGACGAAGTAGACCATGCCGATGGCGGAGTTGATCTGGCTCTCCGTGTAGATCTGCCACTTGGCGTACTTGAGCCCCTCCTTGAGGTCGCGGATCCCCTTCTCGAAACGCTGGGCCTGGATGTCCTTCATGGCGGGCTCCATGATGGCTTCGAGCTTCTTGGTCACGGTGCGGGCGATGAGGAGGAAGGTGCCGGCAAAGACGACCAGGGCGACGAGGAGGGCGGCCCACCAATAGCTGAAGCTGGAGGCGAGGCAGACGATAAAGAAGGCGACCACTGCGGCAACGCCCGAGATTATGAAGTTATACATCGATGTATCCTTTTGATCGATTGGATTAGGTACTGGGTCCCGAGGAAAGCAGTCGGATCACCCCGAGTCTTTGCCCGGCTCTTTCCAGACGATGATGCGGCGGCCCGGCTTGAGAGCAACCCTCGACTTCAGGTTATTCCAGGCGGAGAGAATCTTGGCAGTGACATTGAAGCGTTTTGCCAGCGAGAAAAGAGTATCACCCTTTTTGACTGTGTAATATTTGTGGGAAGGTTTTTCCGCCTTGAGTTCCGCCTCGGCCACCACCGGCTGCTGGGCGGGCTTCGGCTCCTCCCCTGCGGCCACCTGGACCGGGATGATGAGGGTCTTCCCTTTGAGCTGCCTGGTCCTCTTCCCGAGGTTGTTCAGCTCCGCGATGGTCTGCGGGGTGGTGTTGAAGCGCCGGGCGATGGAGACCAGGGTGTCCTTCTTCTTGGCGCGGTACTGGACGTGGCGGACCCGCTCGGTGTAGCGCTCGGACTCCGGGATCTTGGCGTAGACCGCCTCGAAGAGCGCCGTGGTCCCCTTGGGGATCTTCAGCTCGTAGCCGGGATAATCGGGCGGGGTGGAAAGACGCCTCAGCTCCGGGTTGAGCTCCCGGATGGTCTGGGTGCTCACCCCGCAGGCCTTGGCCACCACCTCGAGATCAGTCCGGCCGGGGATCTTCACCACGTCGAACTCGATGGCCGGGAGGTAGGCCACGTCCGCGAAGCCGTACTTGGCCGGCTCCTTGGCGATGATGGCGGCGGCGATCAGCTTGGGAACGTAATCCTTGGTCTCGCGCTTTAGGTAGCCCCCCTTGGAGAGTTCCCAGAAGTCGCGGCTGTTGTACATGTTGATGGCGCGCAGGATCTTGTTCTCGCCCGCGTTGTAGCCGGCGGCGGCGAGGTACCAGTCCTTGTTGAAGAGCCCGTAGAGCTCCTTCAGGTAGAGGGCGGCGGCCACGGTGGATTTGAGGGGGTCGCGGCGCTCGTCGATCCAGGGATCGATCCTCAGCGCGTAGTGCTTGCCGGTACCCGACATGAACTGCCAGGGACCGACCGCGCTCGCCACCGAAAAGGCACGCGGCGAGAAACCGCTTTCGATCATCGCCAGGTAGACGAGGTCCTCGGGCATCCCCTCCTTTTTCAAAACGCTCCGCATCATCGGGATGTAGCGCTCGCTCCGGGAGAGCCACCTGGCGAAGGAGGAGTGACCGGCATTCTGGAAGTAGCGGATGAAGTAGTCGACCTTGCTGTTGAAGGTGAGGGGGATGTCGGACTCGGGGAGCTCTTCTTCGGGAAGTTTCAGTTCGAACGCCAGTTCCTGCTCGGCGCCGGCGTCGATCTCCTCGACGTCGTTGCTCTGGACTCCCAGCGCCTGGGAGAGCCCCGCCTCGGGAGAGGTCGACGCGAGCAGCACCCGGTCAGCCCCCGAGGTGGCGTGCCGATAATCGTGGTCGCTCGATCCTCCCGGAAGCTGGAAACCGAAGACGGTCGCCGGGGCAAGCAGTGCCAGTATGAACAGTATCGATTTGGTCATTGGACTCCTTGTGGACCTCGCACGGGAGACGTGAAGGCAGTGCAGGATAACGGAATCCGGCGCTTTTGTCAATGAAAGAGGGCGTTATCGCGTTCTAAGGGAGGCTTCTAGCGCGCCGTTTAGAGAGGCCACCCCCCCATCGCCCCTTCCCCTTCCAGGATACGGGTCGCAGATCCGTCCCGCCACGTCCCTTCAAGGATGCGGGCCCCTTATCGTCCCCTCCCTTCCAGGATGCGGGCTACCTACCTGACCCTCCCCTTACACAAGGGGAGGGTCAGGGTGAGGATGGGGTTATTCCCGGGGACATGCAACAAAGGGAAGGGCGAGGTAATCAAGGCAAAGAAAAAGGCCCCCCGCTTTGGAAAACGGGAGGCCTTTTCAATTTTTAGGAAGCCCCCTGATGTCAGGGGGGCTCTGGAACGCCCGCCGCCGGTGGCGACGGGCTAACTAGGGCAACCCTCTTTGCAGTGGGTTACGGGACGAATCGCGTACCAGGCAGTAAAGCTCATTACTGATCTCCTTATTCCCTGTGGTAGATTTACATCCCTCGCTGTGTGCTTCCCGGAGGATGTTCTGATAATAATACTCACCCCCCGTATTGTCAACGTCACCCCTATCATTAAAATGCTAACTCAGCTTTTTGATTACCGATAGCAGCAGACCGTCCTTCAGCTTCAGTGCCGCGTGGGGACAAAGCTCCCGGCAACACATACAGCGGATGCAGCGGTGGTAATCGAAGCGAAGACGTCCGCCCTGTACAGTGATGGCCTTGGGAGGGCAGGCCCTCACGCAGACCTCGCAGAGCCGGCAGACGTCGTCGACGGCCTCCGGGCGGGAGGTAAGCTGGTTGCGGAGCCGACTCTTGAGAAACTTCGGGAGCCCGAACTGCACGTCTGAGAGGTGCGGGAGCTTGAAGGGGGCGATGCCGGCCTCCCGGGGGCTCCCCCCTACGCACTCGATCTCCTCACGGTTGGCGCCCGGAAGCGCAAGGGAACGGGCGGCACTTTCGACATAGAGAAGGTTCCTCGGGATGGAGGCGAGCTCCGCCGCTATGACATCCACCGCCACCGCGTTGTCACTGGCCAACAGGTAGCCGACCTCCCTCGGGTCGCCGCTCCCCGGCCCGTTCCCCTCCATCGCGGTGATGGCATCGACGATGTTGAGCTCCGGGATCCGCAGCCGGTAGACCTCGAGGAGCATGCGGGCGAACAGCTCCTTGTCCGCCCCCGCCTTCAGGTGCCAGGCCGCCTTCTGGGTGCCGACCACCGCGCCGAAGAGGTTTTTCACCGCGCAGGTCATGGTCATCATCTCGTGGGTCTTCAGCTTGGGGAGGTTGATGAGCTTGTCCGCCTCCAGGTAGGGACGGGCCAGCTCGAACTCCTTGAAGGTCCCCTCCCCTTTGACCGACTGCGAGTCGAGGAAGGGAGCGAAGGTCGCCCCGGTCTCCTCGATGACCATCAGCAAACCGGCCTTCTCGGCCACCCGTTGCGGGCTCCCGATGCCGGGGGAATCCCCCACCAGGGGTATGCCCCCCTCCCCTTTCACCAGTTCGATCACCGCCCGCAGCAGTTCCGGGTGGGTGGTGACCGCCGCCTCCGGGGGCTTGGCCGCGAGCATGTTCGGCTTGATGAGGACCCGCTCCCCGGCGTTGACAAACCGTCCCATCCCCCCGAGCGGCTCCAAAAGCCGCACCAGGCCCTCCCTGACCTCGTTGCGGTCATACGACGGCACCCTCTGCAAACTTACTCGATACATCGTTACCTCGTTACGGTCTCGCCCTGAGGTCCCCGCCTTTGCGCAGGGGGGACGGGGGATTTTTGTGCAGCCGGCATTTGTCCCTTTCCCTTCATGGGACAGGGTGAGGATGGGGGGAAGGTGATTCCCATGGCACGCCGCCCTAAATTTTGCTATAGAGGTTGATACCATGAACAGCGCCATCGAGCAATTCTGCAAGTACCTCGAAAGCGAACGTAACGTCTCGGCTCACACCGTGGCAGCCTACCGGAGCGACCTCGCCTATTTCGCAAGCTTCCTCGGCGAGGCGGCCAGCCCCGGCAAGGTCGATCACCTCGCCGTCCGGCGCTACCTGGCCTCTCTCCACAAAACCCACAAAAAAAGCTCCCTCGGAAGGAAGCTCTCCGCCATACGCGCCCTCTTTCGCTATCTCGTGCGGGAAGGAAAGGTGGACAAGAACCCCGCCGAACTGGTCGCTACCCCCAAAAAGGAAAAGCGGCTCCCCTTCCACCTGAACATCGACCAGGTCACCGCGCTCGTGGAAGCGCCCGCCGGCGCCTCCGGACTTCCCCTGCGTGACCGGGCCGTACTCGAGATCCTCTACTCATGCGGAGTGCGCGTAAGCGAGCTCACCTCCATGAACGTGGGAGATCTCGATCTCCATGAGGGACTGGCCCGGGTGATGGGGAAAGGGGGGAAGGAGCGGATCGTGCCGGTCGGAACGGTCGCCCTCCGGGTCTTAGCCGGCTACCTCGAAGAGCGGGGAAACCCGAAGCCGTCCGAGCCGCTGATCCTGAACGCCCGGGGAGGCCGCCTTACCCGGCGTAGCGTGGCCCGCATCGTGGACGCCCACATGCTGCTGATCCCCACCATGCGCAAAGCCTCCCCCCACACCCTCCGGCACACCTTCGCCACCCACATGCTCGAAGGCGGTGCCGACCTCCGTGGCATCCAGGAACTCCTCGGCCACGCCTCCCTCTCCACCACCCAGAAGTACACCCACGTCAGCATCGACCGCCTCATGGAAGTCTACGACAAGGCCCATCCCAAGGCTCGCGGAACGCCGGACTGACAAACGGCGCTTTCCGGTGAGCCTCCGCAAGCACCCTCATCCCGCGCAGCCTCACCTTTAAGGACGCCCCCCCCTGCTCGCACACAAAAAAAGGCCTCCATTGCGGGTAGGAATGGAGGCCTCGATGTCTGCCCGTGGATCTAGAGTGCTCTCATGGCCACCACGGCCGACCAGGGGCTCGTTCCTGCCGAGTTGAGCCCTCTGATCCTGAAGTAGTAGATCCTGCCGGACTCCAGGCCGGCAATCAACATGCCAGTCGTCTTGAAGTACGTCCTGTAAAAACGCCAGGCCGATTCGTCGTTTGGGTCACGGTCGTTTATCCAGACCTCCCAATTCCGCACCCCCGGCATGGTCCCCACCGAGCCGAGCATCTGCCCGAGATGGCTGCCGTTGACTACCTCGAAGAGGGTAGGAGAACTCCCCGGCGCGACCACCGCAGACTTCTTGTTCGGGATGATGAACAGGGAATCCAGACCGACGTTGTAGAGGGCACTGGTGTCCTTTCTCCCTTTCTTCTCCACGAAGTGTACGAAGTCGTACAGGGCCTCGTCCACCTTCTCCACCGCCACATTACGCAGAGGGATCATCGTGAGGTTCCCGGCCTGAACCGCGAGATGGGCGGTGAAAAGCTCCAGCTCGCAGGCCTTCAAATGCTCCCGACTCGGCTCGATCGAGGAATCGTCCTGATACGATGGGTGGCTCTCGAGCTTGGCGTTCACCCCCATCAGCAGGTTCAGCCGTTCGGGAACCGATTTCAAATTCGGATGCCTGAAAACCTGCAACTCCTTGGACGACTTTATTGGCTTTTTAGCCATAGGTCCACCTCCTTTACCCGCTTTCTGGCAGACCAAGCCAGCATATCGCGAAAACCGGAATTTAAAAGAGACCAAACTTTGCACCAACCGCTGCTATTTCATCGGCGTACGGCCCTCATTTTAATGTACCCACCGGCTCGTTGGTTCATACTGCGACCAGCTATTCAGTATCACTGTGAAGATTTTGCCAGAAGCCTAATGTGTAGGTAGTACGGGGACTCTTATTAAGATCGTGAGGTTTAGAAAAAAATGGTAGGGTCCCCGAAAAGAACAGGGGGAATCGGTACAGGAAACCGGGGTTCCCGTACAAAACGCGCGGTATCCGTGCAGAGAACCGGGTTTCCCGCACAAAATGCAGGGTATCCGTACCGGGAACCGGTTTCCCGCACAAAACGCGGGGTATCCGTACGGGGAACGGGGTTTTCCGTGCAGAACGCGCGGTATCCGTACGGGGAACGGGGGGCCCGTACAGAACGCGGGGTTTCTGCACAGGGAACGGGGTGGCTCGTACAAAACGCGGGGATTCTGCACAGGGAATCGGGATTCCCGTCCAAAAAATGGGGGAATAGTACAGCGTGCTGCGGGGCTTGGCAAAACGTGAGGGACCGGGTACCGACGGCGGGTTACCCCGGTTTTTTTGAAAACCGCCTGCGTGGTCGGGTGAACGGCCTGGCCCATCGATGATGCCCCGCCCCACGCCCCCGTCCTAGCACAAGACGAGAAAAGGCCCCGCCGGAGGGCGGGGCCTTTCTTTGTTACCTATGGGAGCCTCTGGCGACTACTCGCAGAGGTCGATCTTCACATCCCAGTTCTTGAGCTTCATGGTGCCGTTCCTCTCAAGGTTGAGGTGCATCTTGAAGGCACGATCCCACAGCTGCGGCTCGTGGCCGACTTTGCGGGCGAGGCAGTCCTTGGTGGCGATCTCAAGGTACTCGGTGAGCTGAGCCTTGTAGTCCGGGTGGGCGCACTTCTCGATGATGCGCTTGGCGCGATCCTTCGGAGCCAGACCGCGCAGGTCGGCCAGACCCTGCTCGGTGACCACGCAGTCGAGGTCGTGCTCGGTGTGGTCGATGTGGGAGCAGTGCGGAACCACGCAGGAGATACCGGTCGGGTCGGTCTTGGACGGACGGGAGGACGGGGTGTGCATGATCTTCAGGAAGCCGTTACGCAGGAAGTCGCCGGAACCGCCCAGGCCGTTGATCATACGGGTACCGCCGACCAGGGTGGAGTTGGCGTGAGCGTAGATGTCGATCTCGACCGGGGTGTTCATCGCGATGCAACCCAGACGACGGATCGGCTCGGGAGCGTTGGAGATGGAGAGCGGACGCAGGGTGATCTTGTCGAAGTACTTGTCCATGTTGGCGAAGAACCGCGGGAAGCCCTCGTTCTCGGACAGCGACAGCGAGCAAGAGGAAGCGGCGTCCAGCTTGCCGGAGTCGAACAGGTCGAGCATGGTGTCCTGGAGAACCTCGGTGTAGACGGTGAGGTTGGAGAAGGGGCCCTTGGCCAGACCGCCGATGACGGCGTTGGCGATGGAGCCGACGCCGGACTGCAGCGGGAGCAGGTTCTTCGGCAGACGGCCGGCTTTCACCTCGTTGGAGAAGAAGTCGATGATGTTGTTGGCGATCGCCTCGGAGGTGTCGTCCTGCTCGGCGAAGGCGCGCCCCTTGTCACGCAGCTTGGACTCTACCACGGCGACGATCTTGGACGGATCGCACGGGATGTAGGTGGTACCGATCCGGGAGTCGGCGCGGGTGATGTTGAACACCTGGCGGTTCGGCGGATGGTTGCAGGAGATGTTGTCGTGGATCCCTTCGAAGGAGGGCTGTCCGGTGTTCACCTCGACGATCACCTTGTCGCAGATCATGAGGATCTCGGGGATGACGCCGCAGGAGGAGGTCGGAACCAGGCCGCCGTCTTCGGTGATGGCGGAGACTTCGATGATGGCGAGGTCGAGCTTGCCGGTCTCGGTGTCCTTGGTGTAGAAGCCGTAGCCCAAGTCCTGGGCAAACAGGGAGAGGTGCTTGTCGCCCATACGGATGCGGCCGGCGTTGATCCCGGCGGCGATGTCCTTACCGGTCTGGTACGGCCAGCGACGGTCGATCATGTCGAGCGAAGCCCAGCGGTTTTCGGTCTCGGCACCGACGGAAGCGCCGATGAAGAGGTTGAACTTCCACTTGCCCTGCAGGCCGTTCTTCTCGACGTGGTCGGCCAAGGCGATGGGCACCACTTTGGGGTAACCGGCGGGGGTGAACCCGGACCAGCCGAGGTTCATGCCCGGCTTGAAGAACTGGATGGTCTGTTCCGGAGTCATTACCTTGCTCATAAGCGACTTGCAACGTACCCGGTCTTGGAGCGTACCGTATTCGGACATCTTTTTCCTCCTGTTTGGTTTTGGTGTTTACAGACGCGAGCCTTTAAACACTGATAGGGACATGGCTTTGGGGGTGCGGCTGGCTACCGCCTCGCCCTCAACATGAGGCACCATTAAGGGCAAAAGTAGAACCGGATTCTACTTAACGGGAGTCTCATAGTCAAGGGTAAATACGGCAGATTTACTGTTCGACTGGCTGGACCAGGACGGCTCGTGTCGGTGCAGGACACGGCGACGGCAACACCCCGGAAGGAGGAGACGGGAGAGGTGTATACAGTATGCAATCTAATCTTATCCGTCGGCAACGTCAAGACAAAAACGGGTTTGATAAAAAGTTTCCGGCCCGGCGAGGGGCGTGCCGGCACAAACCTTAGTCATCAAGATGATTTACGTTTCCGTAAACTCGGAACGTTTTATTATTAATGATAACAACCTCCCCCCGGCTCCCCGTCGCACCCCGCCCCGGCGGGCGGGAAGGGAGCGGGTAAAACAAAGGCCGCCCCCGTCGGGGGGCGGCCCTAAAACGCCCTTTGAAATAATAGCGTCCTATCTAACCGCTATTCGAGCTTCAGACCGTAGTCCGCCTGGTAACCGATCCGGACCGCTCCCCAGTGACGGTTCCTGATGTAGATGGGGGTGGAGAGGTCGTTGAGGATCTCGCCGGTATCCCGCTGGTAGGTCTGCAGCAGGAAAGGCTCGGTGTTGCGGGCGCTCTTCAGGCCGGTCTTGTCGTTGAAGATCCTCTTCGTGCGGTTGTGGTTCTTGTCGTACTCGGCGTCCCCCGTCAGCGGCTCGGTGTAGCGGAGGTTGTGGCAGGGAACGTAGCCGTTGTCGTCCACGCAGATGGCGAACAAAAATGACTTCTGCCGCGCCAGGATCTCCTCCTGAACAGGGGAGACGAAGCGGTCGAAGTAGCTGTGGAAGGCCGTCTCGTACTTCTGCGGTGAGGTGTTGGGGATCGGCCTGTAGTTGCGGTCGAAGAGGTCGGCCTCGGTGATCTTCCCCTGGGCCATCGCCTCCTCGACGAGGGCGATCACCCGATCGCGCATCTCGGACGCCATCCCCTTGATGATGTCGTGGCGGTTGCCGACGCTGAACTTGCCGACCGTGGAGAAGATCTTCTCGGCCACCTCGGTCAGCACGTTGAACGCCTTGCCGCTCTCCAGCATGTCATGGTGCACCGTGGTGGCGGAGTTGGAGACGTTATGGATCTTCTCGGAGATCTCGGAGGTGGTTGCGCTCTGCTCCTCGGTGGCGGAGGCGATCTGGTTGATGAGCTGCGCCGTATCTCCCGCGAGGGAGAGGATCTTTTCAAGGCACTCCCGGGCCTGGGTGGATTTCGTTACCCCCTCCTCGACCCGCTCCCGCTCCTCGCTGATGGAGCTCACCGCTTCGCGACTCTCCTGCTGGATGGTGGTGATGATCCTGGCGATTTCCTTGGTCGAGGTCGCGGTCTTCTCCGAAAGGAGCTTCACCTCGTCGGCGACCACGGCGAAGCCGCGGCCGTGCTCCCCGGCCCGCGCCGCCTCGATGGCGGCATTGAGGGCCAGGAGCTTGGTCTGGTCGGCGATGTCCTCGATGAGGTTGATGATGTCGCCGATCTGCCCGGAGGAGGTCTCCAGCTTACCCACCGTGTCGAGAGTCTTGGCGACGTTCCCCTTGACGAGCTCGATCGCCTGGCAGACGCCATCCACCACCGCCATGCCGTCGTTGGCGGCCTGGTCGACCTCCACCGAGAAGCCGGCCGCCTGGTGCGTGTTGCCGGCCACCACGTTGAGGGTGGTCGCCATCTCCTCGGTGGCCACCGCCACCGTCTGGGAGCGCTCCTTCTGTTCCGCCGCCGAAACAAGCGTCTTGCCGGTCAGGTTGGAGACCTGGCAAAGGGAGATCGAGATGTTCTCCGCCAGCTGGTAAAGGACGGTGATGGTCTCCCGCAGCTTGCCGATCAGCCGGTTGATCTGGTTGGCGAGCTGGCCGATCTCGTCATCCGAGCGGACGGTGATCTCCTTGGTGAGATCGCCCTCCCCCGCCACCAGGTCGTCGATCTTGCTGGAGAAGTCCATGATGTCGCGTACCACTGTTTTCTTGAAGAACAGGTACATGCTCCCGATCATGACCACGAAGAAGCAGAAACCGGCCACCAGCAGCAGGGCCATCATCTTGAGCGCGCTCTGGTATCCCGCCTCCATGGAGGAGGTCAACACCACGGCGCCGCGGTACTTTTCGCCGGGGTCGTGACACTGCTTGCAGCGCTCCTCGTTGACAAGGGGAACCACCGCGCGCAGGGTGTGGGAACCGTTTTCCACCAGGCGGGTCTCCAGGGTCTTTCCGGTGGAGAGCGCCTTCAGCACGTCGTCGCTCACGGCGCTCGACGGGTTGTTGGCGTCCTTCCCTTCCTTGTTGTAGATCTTAAGGTCGAAGCCGAATCGGTCCTTGGCGACCTTGGCGAGCTCGAGGACACCCTTGGAGTCGGCCTTCATCATGAACTCGCTGATCTCGTTCACGATGACCGCAGCGAGAGTCCGGCTGTTCTTCTCTTGCAGATCCATGCTGGCGCGGTACTGGAGGCCGAGGGATAGAAGCCCCAGCACCGAGACCCCCACGAAGAGGGTGACCCCGATGATGAGCAGGATCTTTTTCATCAATTTGTTCCGGAACATCGTGCCTCCCATGAGAAAAACACCGTTGTGGTTCTTATATCGGCACATGTTGTTTACACTTTAATCCGCCGTTAACAAAAACTTGGTCGCCGCACTACCCCGCTCCGCATCGCGGAAACGGCAGGTGGGGAGGAAACAATGCCCCGTTGACCCAGATCAAAAACAAGGAGCGCGGGAGATGGTAGGCTTTACGGCAGGAGGTGTTACCGTGAAAGAGATACCGTTTGATGAGCTCTGTCGGCAACTGGTGCAGCATTGTGGCGACGCCGTCGTCTATTCGGACCGGGAGGGGAAGATCCGGCTCTGGAACGAAGCGGCCGAGAAGATGTTCGGTTTCAGCGCGCAGGAGGCACTCGGGCAGTCGCTCGACATCTTCATCCCGGAAAACCAGCGGGCCAAACACTGGGAGGGATACTTCCGGGTCATGGAGAGCGGGACCACCCGCTACGCGACCCAGCTGCTGGCGGCGCCGGCCATCCGCAAGGACGGGAGCCGGATCTCGACCGAATTCTCGATGACCATCGTGCGCGATGAAGAGGGAAAGGTCGCCGGAACCGCCGCCGTAGTCAGGGACGTGACTTCCAGGTGGCAAAAGGAGAAGGAGTTGAGGACGCGGCTGGCGGAGCTGGAGAAATCCTCACAGGGATAAAGAGGATTGAGGATGGGGATCGCCCCCTCCCTCCAGGGGAGGGGGAAATCACTTCACATCCCGTCAGGTCTGCTCCGAGAGATAAAGCTGCACACCCATCTGGGCGATCTGGTCGAGTTGCGCCTCGATGTCGTCGATGTGGGCCTCCTCGGCCTCCAGGATGGACTGCAAAAGGTCGCGGGTGCCGTTGTCGCCCAACTCGACCGCGATGCGGATGCTCTCGTTGTAGCCGCGGATGGCGGTCTCCTCCGCGGCGTGATCGAACTGGTGCATCTTCGGTACCTCGCCGCCGATGTGAATGGGATCCAGCCGGCTCACGACCGGCCTTCCCTCCAGGAAGAGGATCCGCTTGATGAGTTTTTCGGCGTGTTTCATCTCCACAATGGCCCGGTCGCGGATGAGGGACTGTAGCTTTTTGTAGCCCCAGTTCTCGCACATCTCCGCATGCACCATGTACTGGTTGATCGCGGTCAGCTCTTCGGCCAGTCGCACGTTAAGCTGTTCGATCACCCTCTCGTTTCCCTTCATGAATGACCTCCTTGAATTTGATGACCCCGCGGCCGCGTTTGAACGGCTCCTGCCACGTCTTAACGATGCTTCCGACCCCATCTTAAACATAAATTTTTTTTAATTCATTATATCGTTGCAGCCCTCCTTGGCAAGGTGGTCACCCAACGCAGACACGACACCCCCCTGTGTCAGGATAGTTGTCGCCTCTGAGGGGCCGTTTGGTTTTGGTTTTGTGACGATGTGAGGCGGTGAGCGAAGCGAGCTCGCCGGCGCCTCACGGAAATCGCGAACTGAAGATCCTGCCGCCC
>NZ_BLXW01000021.1:0-90763 GCF_054784495.1 Geomonas sp. Red276 | reverse complement strand
GCTAAAGGCGGGGATGGAGGAAGGAGCTCAGGGGGTGGCCGGAATCAAACGGAATAGATGGCCGGCTTGAATCGGAATGGGTGGCCGACTTCGATCGGAATCGGTGGCCGGCTTGCCGCGGAATACGCAGGATGACACAAGCCGGCAGTACGAGGCATAATTCCCGACATTCTGAAATCGTTCTATTGGCCCGGTCTCCAGCATGATGGTCAAAGCTAAAATTTTGCCGATTCCGGGGATGGTAAGTAAGAGTTTGTAGACACCAAGTAGTTCCAGCTTCCTCTCGATCACAGTCTCAATGCTGCGTATCTGACGGGTCAAGAAATCGATGGACTCTTTGCTTACCCGACCGGCACACGCCAAGTCCTCATTCATGGCCAGAAGTGGACTGACCCGGTCTTCTCGAAGGCGCTTGATATCATCTGTTTTCATCTTGATGCCGCAATTCCGGGAGATTATGTTTTGTAAGCTGATGAGCATTGAAGACCTCAGGGCAACCAAGTGGCTTCGTTTTCGCAGAAGATCACGAATGGGCCGTTCCTCCTTCGGGTAAATATAACCTTCAGGGAGTATGTCGAGCCGCAGCATTTCGGCAAGCCAAAAGGCATCATGCTTATCGTCTGCATGCTTTAAACCTTTGTATTTCTGGATGGCAGATGGATTTGCCAGGTGTACGGCAAAGCCATCTGCCATCAAACCATCAACGAGCCAATACCAGTTATAGGTCGACTCGACAACGACTCCTTGTAGGGTCCCACTGAACAACTCAAGCCGCTGAATGATCGTCGGTAAGTCATTTGGCAGTTTCTCGTTGTAGATGCGTTTCCCTTTGCCATCAATGATGGCAAGATAACTGCTGGTTGAATGAAGATCGATTCCAGAGTACAGTTTCATCGGGCACCTCCTGAGGGTTACGAAATTGGCGTTTCGGTAACAGCATATCAGGAAGTTAACCGCCTCTTGCTATGCCAGGAGGTGCCTTTTAGATGATTATCAGGTCTGGACATGGACAAAGTACTGACGCGGGGCAGGCCTCGACATAAAACTGTCCAAGTCCAGACCTGACACTTCGGACTCTGCGTAAAACTGTCCAAGTCCAGACCTGACACTGCGGACTTGCGGACTGCGGACACTGCGGACTGCGCCCCCGACCCCAATGCGCCGGGATTTGCCGACGAATGCCATAGGCAGTCGCTTCTTGTTCAGCAGGATTCGAAGAACCTTGAGGATCTGGAGGCATTCTCGACCCTGGCTGACTGGGATGATGGCCAATGACCCGGGGGGACCTGGTCCTGGTTGCTATTTCAGGAGCCTATGGCAAACCCCGGCCTGCCCTGGTATCGGCAACGTAATAGGAGCCCTGACCGGGAAAGAGATGGGTGCGGTCACCAAGCTTTTATCCTTTTGGGTCGGGGTAGCAGGGTGACAGCCAAACCCGGCGAAGAAGGTGTTCAACGGCATTTCAAGAAAAAGCGCTCCAGGAGCAAACCGGCTTCGCCGTTGGCCGTCTCCGATGTTCGTTTCTCACCATAGAAAAGGCACCCTCCTCGAAATCGCCCTCCATTATCCCGATTCCCTCGCATAGTTGCGGAGCTTGGCGAGCTTGCCGCTGCTTCCAACGAACCTTGCTTCCATCGTCCGCTCAGTACGGCGCTTTTTCGCGTGTTCCCTTGTAGACGACCTTCTCTTTATGTCCGTGTAGGGGCCGTGCCCGGCTGGCGAGGACCGGGATGCGCTTGGGATAGGTGTGCCCGGCCTGGTGAACCGACTGCTCGTAAAGGTACCCGGGCCCGTAGGCCGTGATGATGCAGCGTCGCCACCGTCCTACGATCTGTTCAGTGGTTTGCAAATGGCTGATTCCGGATGCGCATTATCGAAGGGGGGCGGGAAAAATTCGCGCTGGTCAGGTTGATAAGCGTATGGGACGCATGGGGGACGCATGGGGGCCCCCGAGTGCCGGGCGTTGACTTGTGGGGGTGTCGTGTTAGTATTTTTTAACTTCAAAAAACACGGCTTCCAAGGGGGTAGCAGATGGGGTTCAAGGATCCGTTCGACCGCACCTACGAAAAATCCGTTCCCGGAACCATCGGCATTCTGAACAGCGTGGCCGACAAGGGGGAAAACCACGTGGCGTACAGGGAAGAGAACCGCACGGTTTACCTCTCCCTTCCCGAAACGTTGAGGGGTGTCTCCTCGGCCCTGGCGGTGGCGCACGGCCAGGGAAGGTCCCAGGAGATCAAGAGACTGATGGCGCAGGGAATCCAGAGGCTCTCTTTCAACTCCCATCACATCATCATGCTGTCGGCTTACCTCAACGACCCGAGCATCCTCGACGCAGGTTTTCCGATGAAGCCGGATGCCGTGGTTAAAAGCAGGGCCAGCCTTTTGGATCTCGTGCCGGGGTTGGTGGCGAAATACCTATTCGCGAACAGGTCCATCGTCCAACAATCCGTGGTGATCGTGCTGAAACGGGCGTTTCCCCACGCCGTTACTGAACTGCAGGTGACGGAGGACCCCGCCGATGAAAACTCGTGGAGGAGGTACGGCGAAGGAATGTTCGATTGCTCCCGCGTCGAGATGAGGGGGCTTCAGTCGGCAAAGTTGATCTTCGTGCGGGGCAGGTATCACGAAAACGGAGCCACCGGTCGCTGGTCCTCCGTCGTCAGCATACTCGTCCACTGAAGCACCGAACGCAAATCGGGGCTTCACCGCTCGGTGCAGCCCCGTTCCTTCCCTTTTGCCGCGCCGGTCGCCGCGGCTGTCGTTTAAAAACCCGCCTTCCCCTCTCCGATTCTTCAGCTCCCTCACGATTTTTATCCCACATGGTGAGGGTTGAAAAGGTTCTCCGCTAATATTGCCAGGTTCGGCGAAATCTTGTCACGATTTGGCAAAACTTTTTCAAGTTTTTACTGAAAAAGAAAAAGTTGAAGCGGAACTTTTCTATTCCCAGTAAAAGTTGAAAAAGATTTGCAAAACTTGGTCGATAATATCTTTAATTTAGTCAAATACTGACTGAAGGTGTTAAGTTTTTGAAAAGTTTTGACTGGTTTTTACAAAAAATGATCTTTCCACGCAAGAATATGGCAAAGTTTTTAAAAACCTGAAAAAGTTTCACCGCTTTTGATCAGGTTTCGTTGTGATTTATCCAACATCGTCTCTAGTTTAAATAAGTTCGCCCCTAATCTGAATAAGTTCGCCTCTGATTTGAAAATGTTTGCAGCAATTTGAACAAGTCCGTCTCTAATTTGGGCAAGTTGGTATCATATTTGGAAAAGTTTGCCGATATTTGGAAAAGTTTACTTCAAACCTGTTCAGATTTTGCTAAAATTGGTCGCCTGCGCCAAAAGATCGACCCACCTGATGAAGAGTGATCATCCTCTCTCAAAAGGTTTTCCATCCTGGACGGATGGTCACAACTTCTCCGCCAAAGTTTTTCTTTTCCGGACGGAGGCAGCAACCCCCCTCAGGAAGGTTTCTATTTCCCGGGGCAAGTAGCAATTTCTTCGAAAAACGCTTATTCTTTCCTTTGGAAAAAGATGCTTCGCATGAAATGTGCCGCTCGATTACAACGGTGGCGACCTGTTCTTCAAAGAAGGAGGGGCAATGCATCTTCTATTGGATGGTAAGGCCGCTACCGTCACCGGCGCGAGCAGAGGTGTCGGTCTATCATTGCGGAGTTTCTATCCTGAGAAGGGATGCGCGATGACACCGATGTCAAAGGCGGTATCAAGAAATTTGGGAATCTGCCGACAACAACGTAAAGTACTTAGACCGGCAACCGCTGGAGCGCCCCTGCCGGCTGGCTTGCCTGTTTGTTACATTTGGGTTGTAACCTGATATGCAGTATTCTTTTTCCCTGATAAGAAAGATGGTGGAACGTCAACCGCTTGGCTTGCGGGTGCTGCTGTTTTCCCTCTCCTACTTTCTCATGGGATGGGTCGGGAACCGGTTGTCCGCGGAAATCAGCGGGTTTACCTATTTCTGGCCCCCCTGCGGCTTGTTCCTGGCCGTTCTCGTGAGCGTGCCGAAAAAGGATTGGTATGTCTACATCCCCTCGGGGATGATCTCCTCCTACCTTGTCGGACTCTTTTTTGGCGTCCCATCCCTGCTCAACGTCGCCTTCGCCGTGGCGAACGCTGCCGAAGCCGCCGCCGGCGCCTGGACCATCCGCCGCTACGTTTCCCCCCGACTCGATCTGTCGACCCTGAAAGAAACGGTGATCGGCCTGCTCCTGATCGGCGCTCTCGGTGCCTCGGTAGTTGCCGCCATGATCGGCGCCACGGCAGCAACTGCCATCACCGGTACCTGGAACCACTTCGCCGCCAACTGTTATGACTGGTGGATGGGGAATGTGCTCGGCACCATTACCGTCGCGACGGTTATTCTGACCTGGCCGCGTGCCGACCGCAAGCCTCTCGGCGCCCTCCGTCTCGCGGAGGCCGCCTTTATCGTCCTGATCTTCACCCTGGGCGCTTTCGCTTTCCTCGCCTCCGATGAAAAATCCTATGACAATCATCTATTCATCTTCATCCCGCTCATGGTGTGGGTGGCGATACGTTTCGGCCAGTTCCCGAGCAGCATTGCCTCTCTGGCCCTTCTCTTCGTGGTCATCGGTGTCACCAAGAACTCCCTCTCCGTGGACCATGATTCCTTGGTCGGTTCTTTCCACACCCAGCAGGTATTTGCCCTGCTGGTCGCCGTCATGAACCTCATCCTTTCGACGGTGATCAGGGAAAGGGACCAAAGAGAACAGCAATTACGTGAGAGCAAATTACGCCTCGATACCATACTCGATAACGTTGGTGCCTACATATTCATAAAGGACACCAATTACCGATACCTTTATGTCAACCATATCACTGCCGAACTTTTCGGCCGGGATCCGGAAGATGTCGTCGGCCACGACGATTCGGCCTTCTTTTCCGCTGATTCAGTCAATGAAATAATGAAAAGCGATTCCTTGATAATCGAGCGAGGGGAATCTGTCAGAAGGGAAGAGACTGTAGTGGTCCAGGAAGGAAAAGAATACCGAACCTATTGGACGGTCAAGGTTCCTCTTCGGGATGACTACGGCAACGTGTATGGATTGTGCGGAATATCTACTGACATTACCGAGCATAAATCGCTGGAGGAAAACCTCCACCTGAAAACAGCCGAACTGGAAAAGGAGCTGGGAGAGCGGCAGATGGCCCAGGAGGCTTTGCTTCATCAGACCGAAATCCTGGAAAAGGAGGTGGAGGAGCGCAAACGGGCCGAGGAAAGGGTGCAGCAAAGCGAAGCCACCATTCGCAACAAGCTGCGGGCCATCCTCGAACCGGACGGCGACCTCGATACTCTGGAGCTTTCCGACATCATAGACTGCGAAACGCTGCGGGCACTGTTGGAAGATTTCTACAAACTCACTGGCATTTTAGGTGCGGTCCTCGATACCCGCGGCAACGTCCTCGTTTCCGTGGGGTGGCAGGATATCTGTACCAGGTTTCACCGGTGCCATCCGGAAACCATGAAGAACTGCATCGAGAGCGACACCGTTCTCACTGCCGGTGTCCCCGCGGGAACCTTCAAGCATTACCGCTGCAAGAACAACATGTGGGACATGGTCACCCCGCTGGAGGTGGCGGGCAGGCATGTGGGGAACGTCTTTATCGGGCAGTTTTTCTATGAGAACGAAGAGCCCGACGTGGAATTGTTCCGCGAGCAGGCCCGCCGGTACGGATTCGATGAACAGGAGTACCTCGCCGCGCTCGCCCGCGTCCCCCGTTTCAGCAGGGAAAAAGCGGAAACGGGCATGCAGTTTTACGCCAAACTGACCAAACTCGTTTCCGAATTGAGCTTCAGCTCCATAAAGATCTCCAGGATTCTGAACGAGCGGATTCACCTTGAAGAACAACTCCGGCAATCGCAGAAAATGGAAGTGATCGGCAAGCTAGCCGGGGGGGTCGCCCATGATTTCAACAACATCCTTCAGGTGATCAGCGGTTACGGCGCGCTGCTGCAGATGGATAGATTGCTCAACGATAAGCAGCGTGATGAGGTGGACCAGATCCTTTCGTCGGTGGAGAAGGCTGCCCAGCTGACCCACGGCCTTCTTGCCTTCAGCCGCAAACAGGTGATGACGCTTTCGACCGTCGACCTTAATGACGTCGTCAACAATGTAAGGAAATTCCTGGTAAGGATCATCGGCGAGGACATTAAACTGAAGACCGTTACCTATCCAGGGCAGCTAATCATCAGTGCCGATGCCGGACAGCTTGAACAGGTCCTCATCAACCTGG
The DNA here is from genome assembly GCF_054784495.1 of Geomonas sp. Red276. Classification (NCBI taxonomy): domain Bacteria; kingdom Pseudomonadati; phylum Thermodesulfobacteriota; class Desulfuromonadia; order Geobacterales; family Geobacteraceae; genus Geomonas; species Geomonas sp. Red276. Next base: position 84,488 of record NZ_BLXW01000021.1, on the reverse strand, counting down.
CAACCAACGCCCGTGATGCCATGCAGAAGGGGGGGCGGCTGACGATCGAAACTGGATTGCAGGAGGTCGGGACTTCCATCGAGCAGGAGTCGGGGAGTGTCGTGCAGGGCGACCATGCCGTCCTGACCGTGTCCGACACGGGGTGCGGTATGGATGAGACCAGCTCGAAGCGGATTTTCGAACCGTTTTACACAACCAAGGAGGTCGGCAAGGGAACGGGGCTCGGGATGTCCATCGTGTACGGGATAATAAAGCAACACAACGGCTTTATTAACGTCTACAGCGAGCGAGGGCTCGGCACCACCTTCAAGATCTACCTCCCGATCGACCACTCCCAAACGCCGGTGCCGGCTGAAGCGGTTGAGGCGTACGTGCCGCCGCGGGGCGTTGAAACGATCCTGGTGGCCGAGGATGACGAGAACGTTCGCAAGCTGGTCGTCGCGGTATTGACGGAATTCGGGTACCGGGTCATCCAGGCGGTAGATGGGCAGGATGCCGTGGAAAAGTTTGCGGCAGACCGCGACACCATCGCCTTGGTCCTTATGGACATGATCATGCCGAGAAAAAACGGCAGGGAGGCCTACGAAGAGATCTCGACGATGCGGCCCGACATCAAGGTCCTGTTTTCCAGCGGCTATACCGCGGATTTCATTCAGAGCCGGGGAGTTTCGGAAGAAGGGATCGAATTGATCATGAAGCCGATGCAACCGAAGGAATTGCTCAGACGGATTCGAAAGATACTGGATCACTGACCGGCGATCATCGATGCAGGGGACCCCTTTTTTCAGCCCGGCTTGCCGGCCAATGCCAGCCAGGCTTGGGCGGCGTGGGAGAGGTAACCGGCGCGGCGCCAGATGAGCGCCATGTGCCAGTAGATCGACGGGTGATCGATCGGGAGGCGCCTGGTCGATAGATGCGGGCGCTGCTCGATTATCATGCGCGGCAGCAGGGCGACGCCGACATTGGCGGCCACGAGCTCGATGATGAAATCCACCTGGGTCGACTGGGCGGCAATCTTCGGGGTGAAGCCGCTTGTCCGGCAGGCCTCCATGATGATGGGGTTCAGCGCAAAGCCGGTGCCATAGAGGATGAAGGGCTCTTCGGCCAGATCCTTGAAGCTAAGCTTGTCGCGCCTGGCCAGGGGATGATCGGCGCTAAGAAGGAGGTCGATCGGCTCGCGCCGCAACTCCTGCCACGCGAATTCCTCTCCTACCGGCAAAAGGGATGCGGCCAGATCGAGCTCGCCGGCCAGTACCAGTTCCTCGAGGCGCTTGCTCCCATGTTCGACGAGCCGTAGCTCCACCTCCGGATAGAGACTGCGATAGGTGGCGAACCAGCGGGCGAAGAGGGTGTTGCTGCCGATAAGCGGAACCCCAAGCCGCAACACGCCTCCCTTCAGGCCACGCAACTCCTCCAGCTCCGTCCTCAGGTCTTCACCCTGGGCGAGGATCGCCGCTCCTCGGCGGTAGACGATCTCCCCGGCGGCGGTAAGCTTGCTCTGATGGCCGATTCTCTCCAGCAGTTGGAACCCCAGCTGCTCTTCAAGCTGCTTCACCGCCTTGCTGACCGTCGACTGGGTTACAAAGACGGTCTTGGCCGCCCTCGAGAACCCTCCCTGGCGAACCACCTCCACAAACGCCCGCAGTGCCCGTGTCTCCATGCTATTCCTCTCCGGAATGATTTGAAGTCGAATATTTCATTTTACGAATAGCACAGTCCGGTTTATCTTTCCATAAGCTGATGTGAAAACTCGTCCTCTCCTTTTCCTCTTGAAAGAGAAGGGACGCCGGGCAACGGAGTAAACATGCACCTGTATCGACATATCATTTTCCTGCGTCGTCTCTGCCGTACCAGTATCATCTTCCAACTGTTGCTCATCTCGGCTTTTTGGGCGGCAGGTGAGGGCATCGTCCGCGCCACCGGGCTCCCGGTTCCGGGCGCCATCGTCGGTATGCTCATCGTCCTGGCCCTGCTGTCGAGCGGAAAGCTCAGTCTCCGCACGGTGCAGCGGGGGGCACGCTGGTTTTTGGCCGAGATGCTCCTTTTCTTCGTCCCGGCGGTGTTGGCGGTCCTGGATCATCCGGAATTTCTCGGTCTGCTGGGGCTGAAGATCCTGGCGGTCATCGTCTTCAGTACCGTCATGGTCATGGTGGTCACCGCGGCGGTGATCGATCTCTGCTTCCAGTGGAGCGTGACGCGGAAAGGGGTGGGGCATGCGGAGTGATCTCATTCTCAACGCGGTTTCCTGGTCGGCGCTGACCGTGGCGCTTTACGCCCTCGGCAAGGCGCTCTATCGGCGCAAGCCGACTTGGTGGACGTCGCCGCTGCTGCTGGCTCCGCTTCTTTTGATACTGGCGGCGGTGGCTTTTCACCAAAGCTACCGGGAGTACATCCGGGGCACTCATTGGCTGGTCGTCCTGCTGGCGCCGGTGACGGTGGCCTTTGCCGTTCCCATTTACGAACAGCGCTCCCTGATCCGCAAGCACTGGCCGCTGCTTGTGGCTGGGGTGGCGGCGGGGAGCGCAACGGCAATGGCTTCCTCCTGGGCGCTGGCCACTCTTTTCGGGTTGGACGGTGGTCTGCGGCTTAGCTTGTTGCCGCGCTCGATGAGCACCCCCTTTGCCATGACCGTTTCCGGCGATATCGGCGGTGTCCCCACCTTGACGGCGGTCTTCGTGGTGATCACGGGGGTGTTCGGTGCGGTGATTGGCGAGATTTTGTTGGGTTTTTTGCCGCTCAGGTCGGCGCTGGCGAGGGGCGCGCTCCTCGGCATGGGCGCCCACGGGGCCGGCACCGCCAAAGCTCACCAGATCGACGGCGAAGTGGGAGCCGTCGCTGGACTCGTCATGGTACTGGTCGGCGTGATGAACGTACTGGCCGCCCCGTCCGTCGCCAGGTTACTGCAGTGGGTTTCCATGGTCTCTTGAAGGGCTCCGCTATTTCTCGACATGGATGCTTAGGCTTCAAGGTTGCAAAAGCTCTTCGACTGTAGTCGCAAACTGTAGACATGACTGTTGATAGACAGTATAAGAGGGACACAAAGTACTTCAGTTTATGCGGCGGTGACCGAAAAGAACAGTCTCAGGTTCTTTATTTTTCCGTACCGGGAGGGATCACTTGACGCACCTGACCAAACAGCCATCCGATACTCCATCCGTTCCCCGTGATCTTGTCATCGATGATCCTAAGCTGAGGCTTAGCCTGCTGGCCCGAATCATCTCGAAATAAACGGGGCTGATCCGCCCCCGCCATGCACCGCTAAGCCAGCCGCTTCCCGGCGCGGCCCGGTTCCACCGGCACGCGGACGGGGCGGCCTTTGAAAAGAATCCGATGCGCCTAACTGCAACCATACTTCTTATCCTTTGTATCCTCTTATCGGGTACCCCGGCGTTTTCAGCGACAAGAACCGATGCTCTGGGCGTGCTCGACGCCCTCCTGGAAGGGGGCGCCAGCAAAAAGTCCGATGCCTTCAAGGCCCTGATCGATACCTATTTTTCCGGTGTCCGATGCCTGGAGAGCGGCAAAACGGAACTTGCCGCGGAGTACTTCGCCCTTGTTGAGCAATACGGGAAGGTCTTCTTTCCCGGCGTCCTCTCGCATTACCCAAGGCGCACTCACGGCCGGCACTCCGCTTCGCTCCCTCAGCCGCTGAATACCGCAGCCGGCGAGCCCGCGGTTCACAAGGACCCGATCAATCCACCCACTCCGAAGGACTCACCGGCACCGGAGCCGCCGATGCCGGTTGTTGCCCAAAAGGTTGTTCCTCCCGTAGCTGCGGCTCCGGCTGTTCCGTCCCCCGTCCAGCAGTCGGTCCAGCAGTCGGTCCAGCAATCGCTCCAGCAATCGCTCCAGCAATCGCTCCAGCAGCAGCCGGCTCCGGAGCCGGAGAAGCAGCCCGTTCAGGCGGAAGTTGTTCCGCCGCGGCTTGAGGCGGCACGCCAGCCGGATGAACCGCGACCGGCGATATCCCGGCAAGCGGGGGCGGAAGACGAGGACGACGATGCGGATGACGATTCAGCCGCGACGGCAACGGCCTGGACGGCGGGAAGCCGTGTCATCGGCGGGGAAACGTTCTACCGGGTGGAAGGCAACGAGACCCTCCAGCAGATCGCCCGCCGCCAAGGGATGAGCCCCCGGCTGCTCGCCCGTTTGAACCGCCTGACACTCACCTCCCGGCTGCACCGCGGACAGACCCTGCGCATCGTCAATCGCCACATCATCCCGGAAGAGACCGGCAACGGGCTGCTGGTCAACATTGCCGACTGCACCCTGTACAGCTTCAGGGATCACAAGCTGATCCGGACGGTTCCTATCGCGGCGGGGAAACCGGGGGCCGGCGAACAAAAGGGGGATTGGCAGACGCCGACGGGGAGTTTCACTGTCGTTGCCAAGGTGAAGGATCCGAGTTGGAAGGTGCCGGCATCGATCCGGAAGGAGATGGAGCGGCATGGACACGAGGTCAAGACCCTGGTTCCGCCCGGGCCCGCCAACCCGCTGGGCAAGTACGCCCTGCGCACCTCGCTGCCGGGGATCCTGATTCACGGGACCAACCGGCCGGCTTCCATCTCAAGTTACAGCAGTCATGGCTGCATCAGGGTAGGGCCTGCGGATATCGCGACGCTGTACCACGAAGTGCCGGTCAAGACGCCGGGCAAGATCGTCTACCGCCCCATCAAGGTGGCGGTCGGTGCCGATGGCAGGATCTTTCTCGAGGTGCACCGGGACGTCTACGGAAAGATCGGCAACCTGGAGCGGGAGGCGCGCAGCCTGATCGAGGAAGCGGCCGGGTCTGCTCCGGTCGACTGGCGCAAGGTGAAGGAGGTCATCAAGGACCAGACCGGCGTGGCGGAGGCGGTTTCCGCCCAGCTTTAAGGGGAAACCACCTCTCGTTCATCAGTTGCTGCCGGCGGCCAGCTCCTTGAGCAAGGCCTGGTGGAACATGGCGGGGTCTTCCATCTGCGGCGCATGGCCAAAGCCCGGGAATTCGACGAGGCGGCCGTCGGGGATGGTCTTTATTACCTGCTTGCCCAGCGTATTGTAGTGGCCGATCTTCGCTTTGACCTCCGGCGGAGCGATGTCGCTGCCGATGGCGGTGCTGTCGGCGGTGCCGAGCATCAGGACCGTCGGCACTTTCAAGCGCGGGAACTCATACACCACCGGCTGGGTAAAAATCATGTCGTAGATGAGGGCGGAGTTCCAGGCGACGAGCCGGTGCCCCGGCCCCCGGTTGAGTCCCGCCAGCATATCCACCCACCGGTCGAATTCCGGTTTCCAGCGCCCCCCGTAATAGACGGTTTTCTCGTACTGTCTCACCCCTTCGGCCGAAAGTTTCAGCTCCCTTTCGAACCATTGGTCGACCGTCCGGTACGGTACGCCCAGCGCCTTCCAGTCTTCCAGCCCGATCGGATTGACCATGACCAGCTTCTCGACGGCTTGCGGATACATCAAGGCGAAGCGGGTCGCCAGCATTCCGCCGGTCGAGTGCCCGATCACTATGACCCGGGAGACGCCGGCCTGCTTCAGTAAGGCCATCGTGTTGGCAGCCAGCTGCTGAAAGCTGTACTGGTAGTGGGCCGGTTTGGTCGAGGTGCAGAAGCCGATCTGGTCGGGCACCACGACCCGGTAGCCGGCCGTGGTCAGCACGTCGATGCTCTTCTCCCAGGTCGCCCCGCAAAAATTCTTCCCGTGCATCAGGACAACCGTGTGGCCGTTTGGGTGTTGCTTCGGTTTAACGTCCATGTATCCCATCTGGAGGTTCTCTCCCTGGGAGGTGAAAGGGAAATGCTGCACCGGATAAGGGTAGGGGAAGCCCTGCAGCTCAATGCCATATCCGGCGGTGTTTCCTTCCGCGCAGGCCGTGCCGGAAGCGGCAAGTAACAAGATCCCGAAAAGCAGGTACATCAGTCGTCGCATGAATATCTCCTATGTCGTTACATCGAGGGATTGTGCTGTCGCTATTACGCAATTGTACTTGGATATCGCGGACCGGCCAGGTTGGCGCGGAGGTTGCCGGGTGATTTCGGGGCCCGGCTGCCGCAATCCCGCCGCGGATGGCGGAATAAAGGGACTACATGGCAAATGTGCAGGAAATGTGAAATGCGAACGAACGGGTGGGGCGAGGCGCCACGATTACTGAGGTTCCCTTCGGGAGTGGTCGCGGTCCTTCATGCTCCTTCGAGGATGGTCTCGGTGAGTATGGCCGCGAGGGTTCGGCACTGGCCGTCGGTAAGTGATCCCATCAGGCAGGCCTGGATGATGTTGCGTTCGACGAGGTACTTGCTCCGGTAACTCAGCAGGAAGCCGCGCCTCTCCAGTGCCTCGCCCAACTTGAGCGACGGGCGTTCCGGCGGAAGCTGGACGCTGACCACCGCAGGGGCGGCATGGCGCTCGTCGACCATGACGGCGATTCCGCAACGGGTCAGTTCGTCGCGAAGAATGGCGTGCTGGCGGCGGATGGTTTCGAAGCGCCGGGGAGGATCGAGCTCGCGGAGCGCCTGATGCAGGGCTCCGACCAGGTTGGAGGAGTGGGTGAACGGGACGCCGCGCTTGCTGCGGTAATACCCGAGGTCGAGGTAGCGGGGGATGCGTTCGTCGGGCTCCAGCGCGTGGTTGTAAAAGACCAGCGAGATGCCGGGGTAGGAGGCAAGCCCCTTGCCGCTCACGCTGGTGGCGAGGAAAACTTGGGAGAGGTCTACCGGCACGGTCCCCACCGAACTGGTGCAGTCGAGGCAGAGTTTGATACCGCGGCGCCGGCAGATCTCCGACAGGGCGGCGGCGTCGTTGAGAATGCCGGACGAGGTCTCGCAGTGGGTACTCCAAAGCCAGCCGATCCGCGGGTCGGCGGCGATCTTCGCGTCCAGCCGTGCTGTTTCGAAGGACTCTCCCCAGGGGACCCGCAAGACCTCGAACGATAGAGCCATGCGCCGGGCGTGGTCGACCAGCCGCTCGCCGAACTCGCCGTTACTGAGGATCACCCCGCGGCCTTCCTGCACCTTGAGCTGCGCCGCGACCACGTCGTTGGCGAGGGTGCCGCTTCCGAGAAATAGTTCGACATGGCGAGCCTTGGTAAGATCGCAGAGGTGGCGGCGGGTATCCTCGACGGTTTTCAGGAAGGATTCGGCGCGGTGGGAGATGGCGGGCCCGGCGAAGGCCTCCCGCACCGAGGTGTTTACGGCCACCGGTCCCGGGAGAAAATTCCCTCCGGCGGACGGGGGTACCTCGGGGAGTTCCATCTTGAGGCGGGAGAGGAGGGATAGCGCCGCCTGCAGGGAGAGGGACATCGGCTGGTAGCGCGCGTCGGGGGAGCCCACCTCCTCGCCAAAGGGGATGAATCCCATGTGCCGGTAAAGCCGGGTCTGCCGGACCGTCCCGGAGGCAACCCCCAGGGTGTAGCCGCGACGGATGCATTCGGTGGCGGCGAAATGAAGGAGCCCGGCGAAGAGGGTGGGGCGGCGGTATTCCGGTTCCACGGCGAGGAGACGGATCTCGCAGATACGCTCCCCCGGAGGCAGCCAGCGGTCGAGATCGGGGACCTTGTCATCGAGTGAGAAGGGGCGGTTGTCGCGTACCGCGAGCATCCCTACCAGCCTGCCGGAGTCCAGGCAGATGCAGTAGGTATTCTCGGCGTGGAAGCGGTCAACCAGGGATCGCGCCTGGTTGGAGGGATGCTGGGGGATCTCTTCCACGAAGGTCCGGTAGTTGAGCCGGTGGATCTGATCGAATTCGGATGCCTGTGAGGCGATCTTGAAGCAGAGACCGTCCGTTGCCATCAGCTGTTTCCCCTTGTGAAGGTGGCGCCAAGTTCCGCGGCGATGTTGCTTCGATGGGCGAAGAGGACGATGGCCGCCAGCAGGGCATAGAGGGCGGATTCTCCGCTCGCCGAGGTGACCATGCCCGATTTTGCCATTGCTATCAGCAGGAGAGGGGAGAGCGCCAGGGCGATAAGCCCGGTTCTCGTGGTTCCCTTCAATAGCGGATAGAGAAGGCCGCAGAGGGCGAGAGAGGCGACGAAGAGCGCGGGTTGCAGAAGCGCAAGGCCGCCAGCCAGGGTGGCCAGCCCTTTGCCGCCGCGAAAGCGGAGCTGAACCGGCCAGATGTGTCCGCAGGTCGCTCCGATCAGGGCGAGATGCCCCGCCCACGGCTCGATAAAGAAGTGGCGGGCCAGCCAGACCGCCAAGATTCCCTTGCCCGCGTCTCCTGCCAAGGTAAGGATGAAGCCTTTCGCCCCCAGCACACGCCCCACGTTACGGCTTCCCACGTTTCCGCTCGCCAGCTCACGTATGTCGTGGCCGGTGAGGCAGATGACCAGGTAATATCCGAAGGTGAAGCACCCGACGAGATAGGAACCGAGTAAAAGCAGAGCGGTTGTAGTTGGTTGCAATGAGAGTATGGCGTTTTCCTCTGACAGTGGCGCTTTTGGCTGTTCGATAGAGATGATCTATAACACACAGAGATAAAAGTGAAAAGATCAGCTAATAAAAAAATGATCATCTTTCCGCTGGCGGCGGGGTTATTGGGGACCCTGGAGCAAGGGGGAGGGGGAAGCAGTGACGAGATGATTGATCCCGGATTGGGAGCGGGGTATAATCACCTCCATGCGTATCGTATCCCGCAAAACGCTGAGAGAATTCTGGAGCAAGCATCCAGAAGCTCGCCAACCTCTACAGGCTTGGTATGATGACGCAAAACATGCTGCATGGTGTTCACCATCTGATATTAAAAATGTATATCGCAATGCCAGTTTTTTGGCGAATAACCGTGTCGTTTTCAATATAAAAGGAAACAACTATCGTCTCATAGTCGTTGTGCAGTACGTGCACGGTATCATTTATATCCGGTTTGTTGGAACCCCCCGCGACTATGACCGGATTGATGCAGGGACAATTTGATCGGAGCATGGTATGGAAATCAAACCCATTAAAAACGAAGTCGACTACAACGCGGCACTGAAAGAGATAGAAATTCTCTTCGATGCTGCTCTCGACACCCCGGAAGGTGATAGGTTGGAGGTGCTGACAACTCTTGTTGAGGCCTATGAGGAAAAGCACTATTCCATCCCGATGCCTGATCCCATTGAGGCCATTTTGTACCACATGGAGAGCAGAGGTCTGACACGACGCGATCTCGAGCCGTATATCGGCAGCCGCGCCCGCGTATCGGAGGTACTTAACCGGAAACGGCCACTGACCATGGAAATGGTCAGAAATCTTCACACCGGGCTCAAAATACCTGCCGAAGTCCTTATACAGCCTTACCCTATTCACAAACGTGGCTTACCCCGCGGCCCATTGGAGTTTCCGGCGCCGTATCATCCGTAATTCCAGCCCCCTATTATTTCCGCTCCACTCTGCCTGGCGATTACTCTGCCTTGGGGCCACCTTCCTCCCCCGCCCCTCCCTCTGGGGGGAAGAGGCGAGGGGGGGAAATTGCCTAATCCGGAGTTGCCGCTATCCTTTTGGGTATCTTGAATCTTGAGTGCGGAGGGGTTTATGGCCAACGGGGAACTGTTCTGGCTTTCGCGGGACCAGCAGGGGCGGCTCAGGGAGATTATCGGCGCCGATCCGGAACAAAAGGATCTGCCGCTCAAACGGGATGTCCGTTCGCTCGGGATGCTGCTCGGGGAGGTGATCCGAGAACAGGCGGGGCTGAGTGTCTACGAAACGGAGGAGGAGCTCCGCCTGCTGGCCATCCGCCATCGCCAACTGAAGGGAGGGCGCGACGAGACCGAACCGGAATCGGCCGAGGAGCTGGAGCTCAAGGAGCGGATGGTCGAGATCATCCGCGGTCTCTCGGAGGAGGACGCCTACCAGGTCGTCAAGGCTTTCGGCTCGTACTTCGAGCTGACCAACTTGGCCGAAACCAACCATCGCAAGCGGCGGCTGCAGGCCATCAGGCTCACTTCCGGCACCCCGGACAAACCCGGCTCCCTGCGCGGCACGCTTCTTCGCATGCGCGAGGCCGGCGTCAGCGGCCCGGAGGCCTTGGCCTATCTTGCCGAGGTGGAGGTGACGCCGGTCTTCACCGCTCACCCGACCGAAGTGGCGCGCCGGGTGGTTCTCTTCAAGCGTCGCCGGATCGCCGGGGTACTCGAGACGCTGGACCGGCTGCCGCTTACCGACACGGTCGCCTCGCACGGGCAGGATGCCATCCTCACCGAAATCACCACCCTCTGGCAGACCGACGAGGTCCGCCGCAAGCAGCCGACCGTCCTCGACGAGATCCGCATGGGGGTCAACCACTACCCGGAGTCGCTCATCCTCCCCCTGGCCCATTGCTACCAGGACATGGCCGATGCCTTCAACGACGTCTACGGCATGGAGCTCGCCGCCTGCGACCTGCCGACCGTGGTCCGCTTCGGTTCCTGGACCGGCGGCGACCGGGACGGCAATCCCTTCGTCACCACCGACACCACCCGTCTCGCCCTGGCGATGGCGCGCGAGGTGATCCTTTCGCACTATCTCGTCGCCATCGACGAACTGCGCGAGCTCCTGACCACTTCCAGTTGCCGGGTGGATTTCTCACCCGAGATCGACGAGGCCATCGCCCGCCACTGCACGGCCTTTCCCGCGGTCATCCCGAAGATTTCCAGCTATCCGGAATGCGAGCAGTACCGCCGCTTCCTCGCCATCGTCAGGCATCGCCTGGAACTTGCCCATGGCGACCCGGAGGCCCCGGAAGCCTACCGCGATGCGGCCTCCTTCAGAGAAGATCTCCTCCTGGTCCGCAAAAGCCTTAATGCCCGCGGCGGCGGACGCCTCGCCTGCCATTACGTCGATCCCATCCTCCGCAAGGTGGACACCTTCGGCTTCCACCTCCATTCCCTCGATATCCGCCAGCATGCCCGCGTCCACGCCAAGGCGGTAAGCGAGCTGGCCGCCGGACATTCCTTTCACTCCGCCGGCGATTTCGGATCCGCCGCCACCTCCGCGGAGACGATCGACCTCCTGCACACCTTGCGGGCACTGGCCGAGCTGAAGCGGAGCTATCCGCCGGAGGCGATGCGGCAGTACGTGATAAGCGGGGCGGAATCGGTCAACGATGTCCTGTCGCTGGTATGGCTCCTGGAATTGTGCGGGGTGCAGGTGGCCGGCAGCGGCGACGGGCGCGACCCCGGGCTGATGCCCGTGCCGCTCTTCGAGTTCATCGACGATCTGCGCAACGCGCCCGAGGTCTGCCGCACCCTGTGGAGCGATCCCGCCTACGCCCCCTATCTCGATTCCTGGCAACGCAAGCAGGAGGTGATGCTAGGCTATTCCGACTCCAACAAGGACGGCGGCATGTTCACCAGCACCTGGGAGATCTACAAGGCGCATCGCGGGTTACAGCAGGTGGCGCGGGAATGCGGCGTGAAGCTCCGTCTCTTCCACGGCCGCGGCGGCACCGTGGGGCGGGGGGGCGGACCGACCTACCGGGCGATCACCGCGCAGCCGCCGGAAGGGTTCAGCGGCGCCATCCGCATCACCGAGCAGGGGGAGGTGATCAACTGGAAATATTCCGACGCCGTCCTGGCGGAGCGCAACCTGGAGCTGATGGTGGCGGCCTGTCTCGATTCGCTCTGCCTGGAGCGGAACCGGCAGCGTTCGGCTCCCTGGGAGGAGACGATGGAGCGGCTGTCGGCGATCTCCTACCGCTTTTACCGGGAGCGGATCGCGGAGAACCCGGACATCATACCGTACCTGGAACAGGCCACGCCGCTTCTGGAGTTCGAATTGGCCAAGATCGGTTCGCGTCCGGCCAAGCGGAGCGCGAGCCGCGACCTGGGGGAGTTGCGGGCGATTCCGTGGGGATTCGGCTGGATGCAGAGCAGGCTGGTGATCCCCGGCTGGTTCGGCATCGGGCACGGCCTGGAAACCTTCATCGCGGAGGAAAAGGATGGGCTGGCGGTCCTGCAGGAGATGCTGGGCAAGGTGCCCATTTTCAACGACATGATCCGCAACGTGGAACTGGCCCTGACCAAGGTGGATCTGCCGCTCGCCGGGCTCTACGCGGAGCTGGTGCCGGACGTCGCCCTGCGTGAGCGGGTCTTCGATATGGTAGTCGAGGAGTACCGGCGCACCCGGCGGCAGGTGTTGGCGGTCACCGGGCAGCGGGAACTCCTGGAGGGAAGCCCTTCACTCGCGCGTTCGCTCAGGCTGCGCAATCCTTACGTCGATCCTTTGTCGATGATCCAGATCGAGATGCTGAGGCGGAAAAGGGAAGGGAAGGGGGACGGGGCGGATTTCGTGCTCGCCGCCACCATCAACGGGATCGCGTCGGGGTTGAGGAATACGGGATAGGGGGAAGGGGGGGGCCCCACCCCCATCCTCACCCCTCCCCTCCCCTTGAAGGGGAGGGAGCCGTGGCAATGTTACTCTTGATGAATTGCCTTCCTGAGAAGAATTTGACAGTAGTTGTTCAAGCTTTCGCCTGCATTAAGTGCGCGAATGGCGATTTCGCGATGCAGTTCCTTGTCGATCCTGAGCACGAAACGCCCCGAGTACTCCTTCGCGGCAGTCGGTGGCGGCAGGGGTTTTTGATCGGCTTCGTACAGTTCTATTGCTTCAGCGACAGCGTCACACAATTCCCGGTAAACCTGGGTTTCATCCTCACCGTGTACGCCCCCGTAGATAACTCCCGGGCACGTTCCTACGTAACAACCGTCTTCTTCAGACCACTCCACGATCTTCAAGTATTTATCCTGTTTTCCCATTTCTTGCTTTCCTCGATTGCCGGCACATAACGGGGCAATTCTCTTGTTTTCGGAGGCACGCCCTCATGGTAAAGTCTCGATTCGGTGGCGTCAACTTGAGTGAGAGGCGTAGGTTGCGTGGAACAGCTTCATCGTGAAACGCAACGGTTGCCATGACCGCCGGAAGAAAGCGTCGCGTTTCGTACCTCAACGCGACCTACGGCTACGGCTACGGATGGGGGGGAGGAAGCACGATGGCGGAAGCGGTTGAAGTGGTCGGGCTGGGGGTGAGTACGCTGGATCTTTTGATGCTGGTGGATCACTTTCCGGCCGGGGAAGGGGTCGAGAGGGCGCACGCATCGGTCCTGCAGGGGGGAGGGCCGGTGGCCACCGCCATGGTGACCCTCGCCCGCCTCGGGGCGCGCACCTCCATGATCGACCGGGTGGGGGACGACTGGCGCGGCCGCCTTATCGTGGAGGAGTTCCGCCGGGAAGGGGTGGGGACCGACCACCTGCTGGTGCAGAAGGAGGCTTCCTCGTCGATCGCTTCCATCATGGTGCGCAAGGATGACGGCGCCCGGCACATCGTCTACGCTCCCGGCGACGTCGACGAACTCTCCCCCGCCGACCTCCCCGAGGCGGCCATCGCCTCCGCCAGGATCCTCCATCTCAACGGCCGCCATTTCGAGGCCTCGCTGGCCGCCGCCGCGCTGGCAAAAAAAAAGGGCGTCACCGTCTCCTTCGACGGCGGCGCCCATAGATTTCGTCCCGAACTTCTCCCCCTGATCGAGCTCGCCGATGTCTGCATCGTCGCCAGGGAATTCGCCCTTTCCTGTACGGGAAAGAGCTCGATGGCGGATGCCGCGGCCGGGCTCCTGGGGAAGGGGCCCGGGGGCGTGGCCATCACCGCCGGAGCCGAGGGAAGTTGGGTCTTCACCAGGAAAGGGTCCTTTCACCAGCCCGCTTTCCCGGTGGAGCACCCGGTCGATACCACCGGGGCGGGCGATGCCTACCACGGCGCCTTTCTCTACGGAATCCTCCGCGGCTTTGATCTTCGCCGCTGCGCCCATCTCGCCACTGCCGTCGCCGCCCGGGTCATCACCGCCCTCGGCGGGCGCGGCGGGATTCCCACCTCAGCCGATCTCGACGAAATCGTCTAGAGAGCCCTTAACCCTGATTCCCGATTCCGAGAGCTCCCGCACGCCTTCCTTGTAGATCTGGGACTCCTCCACCCGGTCGCGCCCCCCCTTCTTGGCGCGGTAGAGGGCGCTGTCGGCAGCGGCCAGAAGCTGCGCGGCGGTTTCCCCGTCTTCGGGGAAGCTGGCCACCCCTGCCGAGATGGTTATCTGCCCGAGGTGCTGCCCCATGACGAGATCCAACTCCTTCACGGCTTTGCGCAGCATGTTCGCCTTCTCGGTGGCCCCTTGCTTGGTGGTTTCCGGGAGGATGAGGGTGAACTCCTCGCCGCCGAACCGGCAGGCCACATCGCTTCCCCTGGTCAGGTTCTGCAAAAGGTAGCCGAACTCCTTGAGGACCCGGTCGCCCGCGTCGTGGCCAAAGCGGTCGTTGAGGCTCTTGAAGTAGTCGACATCGATCATGACGAGGCCGATCGTGCATCCCTTCCTGTTGGCACGCGACAGTTCCCGCGCCAGCGATTCCTCCATGTAGCGGCGATTCAGTAGCCCGGTCAGCGGGTCCCTGATGGAGAGTTCCCGCAACTTCTCCCGTAACTGGAGGTTGCGCAGGGCCAGGGCCACCTGCTCGGCGAAGGCCACCGCCAGCTGGCGTTTCTTTTCCAAGGCGGCGGGGGATAGCACCGTATTGAAGCTTATGTGGAGCACGCCCATCGTCTCGTGGTGGGCGGCAAGGGGAACGCAGATGTTGGCCTTGGCCCCCTTCGCCTTGTGGGGGCACCCGACATCGCAGGCGTGGTCGGCCGAATACGGTTGTCCGAGACGCAAAGCCCAGCACTGGGTAGGCCCGAAGACGTCGCTGTGCCCCTCCCCCCAGGTCGCGGCTTCCTCGGCGAGGTTTCTCGACGAGTTGATGAGATAGATCCCCCCCGCGTCCCTGGAGAAGAACCTGCTCCCGAAGCTGGAGAGGATGCGGCGCGCCTCGCCGAGATCGGAGCAGATCTGGAGAAACTGGGTCATCTCGCTCAGGGTGGCCATGTCAAGGTTGGCTTCCTCGAGGGCCTCCGCCACCTTCTGGTTTTCCGAAGCCTCGTGGCGTGCCAGCAGGTACGCCAGGGAGAGGATGGTCATGGCGGCGACCATTCCCCCGACCATGACGAGGAAGAGATAGCTCATCGAGAGTTTCTGGCCCTTGCGGCGCTCGACCAGCAGGGTCTGCTCCTGGATCTTCATCTCCCCGATACCGGACTGGATCATCAGCATCAGGACGGACCCCTCCTCGGTTATCCGGGCCTGTACCGGATCCAGGCGCCCCCCTTTTTCGAAAACGGCCATCGATTTTGCGAAGAGGACGGCTTTTCGCTCCAGAAGCGGGGTCAGCTTGCCGATGCGCACCTGCTGCAACTGGTTGTCCTTGGTGAGTTCCCTCAACTGCTCCAGCAGCACGGACGCTTTCCGCACATTTACCAAGGACTGTTCCTTGAACTGGGCCTTCCCGGTCAGGACGTATCCGCGCCGCGAGCTTTCCGCCTGCAGCATGGCCAGGTTGAGCTCGTCGAGGGTGGACAACGCCTCGTAGGTATGGTTGGTCCAACTGTACATGGCCTCCAGCCTGTTTCGGTTCTGGAAGGCAAGACAGAGGATGGCGGCGAGTAACAGAAGTGCCGCCACGAAGCTGATGTCCATCCGCTTCACCTTGCTTAACGTCAAAAGAGAAAACTTTTTCACGTGGTCCTTTGGCCGCCGGGGTATTGGAGGGCTAATTAAGGTATATCGGCTCCGGCGGAGAAACCTTTAGCCGGAGCCGAAGCCTGCCTGTGAGAGGACGAGAGCGGGGATGGGGAGGGGGAGGGGGGAGGGGGTTACTTCATCAAAATCTTGAGCGCCTGCTTGAGCACCGCTTCGACGGTGGCGTCTTCGGAGATCTTGATCTCGGCGATGGCCTTCTGGACCACCGACTCCTTGTAGCCCAGGTTGATGAGGGCGGAGAGGACGTCGTCGCGGACCTCCTGCTTGGCCGCCACCGGGGCGCTGGCCGGCTGCGGCTGCGCCATGCCGAGCTTCTTCACCTTCTCCTTGAGCTCGAGGACCATACGCTCGGCGGTCTTCTTCCCGATGCCGGGGATGGCGGAAAGGCGGGCGAGGTTGCCGGCGACGAGAGATTCGGCGAGCTCCGAGGGTTCCGAGTTGGAGAGGATGCCGTTGGCGAGCTTGGGGCCGATCCCGGAGACGCCGATCAGCAGCTGGAAGAGTTCCTTTTCCTCGTGGGTGCGGAATCCGTAGAGGTTGATGGCGTCTTCCTTCACCGAGGTGTAGATCTGGAGGGAAACGGGGGAGCCTTCGGCGGGAAGCGAGTAGTAGGTGGAGAAGGGGATCTGCACCCGGTAGCCGACGCCGTTGACGTCCAGGATGATGTAGTCGGGGGCCTTGTAGGCGAGCTTGCCGGTCAAAAGGGCGATCATGGGCTTTGGGTACCTTTCCTTTCCTTTCGGGAACTATCCCTCCCCTCAACGCTCAGGGGATGAAGCCGCAGGTGAAGGCGGGGGATGGGGAGGGGTGAGCATGGGGGAATGGATGACGCCATCGTCACCCGGTCCCTCTCCTGGCGGGAGAAAGGACGGTGGTTGCTTTCAAGAGTGTGTTCATGCCGGCCGAGTGGGCGTGGCAGATGGCGACCGCCAGGGCATCGGAGGCGTCCTCCTGGGCCACCTCGGGAAGGTTCAGGAGGGCCTTGATCATCTGCTGCACCTGCACCTTCTCGGCCCGGCCGCTGCCGACCACCGCCAGCTTTACCTGCATGGCGGTGTATTCGAAGACCGGGAGTCCCATGTTGACGGCGGCCACGATGGCGGCGCCGCGGGCCTGACCGAGCTTCAAGGCGCTCATGGCGTTCTTGGCGAGGAATACGTTTTCTACCGCCACCGCGTCGGGACGGTACTGCGCGATGACGGCGGCGAGTCCGGAGTAGATCTGCTCCAGGCGCTGCGGGAAATCGGCGGACGCCTTGGTGAAGATGGCGCCGTTGTCGACGTGGATGATCCGGTTGCCTTGCTTGGTGACCAGACCGTAGCCGGTTTTCCGCGAACCGGGATCGATTCCCATTATGATCATGCGATCCCTCCTTCTAAACGCGAGCCAGGCAGCTATTCAATCTCCCCTCGCCCCCACTAGGGGAGAGGGGCGGGGGGGAGGGCAGAGGTCTGACTGAAACCTCCCTCACCCGGCCTTCGGCCACCCTCTCCCCTATCTAATCTCCCCTCGCCCCCATCGGGGGAGAGGGACAGGGTGAGGGGGCGGTTCGGGCGATGAAAACCTCCCTCACCCGGCCTTCGGCCACCCTCTCCCCTGAAGGGGCGAGGGTATACCTATAAAGGGTCAGGGTACAAATTAACGGACTTCTCCTCTTTAGGGGAAGGTTCCGTTAATGGGGGCCAGCCGATAAAAAAAGACGGCAGCGGGAAGGTGGAATGGTCGTCCTTCCCGCTGCCGCTCGTTACATGAACCGGTTCTCCCGTGCTACATCATCTTCTCCATCTCCTCGGCGGAGATGTCGAAGTTCGCGTAGACGTTCTGAACGTCGTCGTTGTCTTCCAGACGGTCCATCAGCTTGAGCATGTTTTCGGCCTGCTTCCCTTCCAGCTTCACCATGGTCTGCGGAATCATGGTTACTTCGGCGGAGAGCGGCTTGAAACCGGCGGCCTCGAGGGCACTCTTCACGTCGTTGAAGGCGGAGGGTTCAGTCAGCACTTCGTACTGTTCTTCTTCGTCGACGACATCGTCGGCGCCTGCCTCGATGGAGGCTTCGAAAAGCTTGTCGAAATCGACCTCCTTGCCGAAGACCAGGAGCCCTTTCTTGTCGAAGAGCCAGGAGACGCACCCGGCCTCGCCCATGTTGCCGTTGCATTTGCTGAAGATGCTCCGGACGTCGGAGACGGTGCGGTTGCGGTTGTCGGTCATGACTTCGACCAGCACCGCGGTCCCGCCGGGACCGTACCCCTCGTAGGTGGTCTCCTCGTAGTTGACCCCTTCGAGACCGCCCACCCCTTTCTTGATGGCGCGCTCGACGTTGTCCTTCGGCATGTTCTCGGCCTTGGCCTTATCGATGGCGGTACGAAGACGCGGGTTGCCGTCCGGATCACCGCCACCCAGTTTGGCGGCAACGGTTATTTCCTTGATAAGCTTGGTGAAGACCTTCCCGCGCTTGGCATCGGCGGCGCCTTTCTTGTGCTTGATCGTACTCCATTTATTATGGCCTGACATGGGTTGCTTCCTTTCAACTGGTTTGATAATGAAAACGCCGAATACTAGCACGCATAAAAGAGCATTGTAAAGTGAGAAAATGACATTACACTGTAACGGAATGTCGAACAAACACCGCTAGTTATTGCCGGGAAGGATGCCTATGAACCCCTCGCTCCGCCATATGAAAAGATGTTCCGTTTCCGCAGTGATCCTGATCTTCCTCGCCCTGGGCGCGGGATGCGCCCGCGTTTCTGTGCACACCACCGGACTTCCTCCCATCCTCACCCAGCATGAGATCAACCGCCCTTATGACGAGCTTGGGGTAGTGAGCGTCCGCCGCGACCGCACCGGCGCTCCCACCGATATAAGCCCCGCCGATTACACGTGGGCCTACGACGCGCTCCGCGCCGAGGCGGCCAAGATAGGCGCGGACGCGGTCATCTACCCCGAGGTCAACATCTCCGTGGAACAGTACTACGTCGTTTTCCCCACCAGTCATGTCTCGGCTAAAGGTATCGCCATAAAATTCAGGTGAAGACCGGCGGGGAATTACGGCCCTCCAAATCTGCCCTCACCCGCTCCCGTATTTACTATCTCCCCTCGCCCCCATCGGGGGAGAGGGCCAGGGTGAGGGGGCGGTTTGGGGGGGAAACCTCCCTCACCCGGCCTTCGGCCACCCTCTCCCGGAGGGCGAGGGTATAGTGAAGAGGGCCTTCGGCCACCCTCTCCCGGAGGGCGAGGGTAGAGTAAGAGGGCCTCCGGCAAGAATTCCGTTGATTTACTGTATACGTTTCTGAGATAGTGTCTGCTTCCGTGGAAGTGGACAACCACTGTTCTTATTATCTATATCCAGTCAAGGAGGCGAAATTTATGAAGGCTGTGTTGATGGAAGGGTTTGGCGGTCTGGACGTGTTGAAGGTGGGCGAGGCTCCGAAACCGACTCCGAAAGAGAACGAAGTTCTGGTAAAGGTGCACGCGACTTCGATCAACCGCCCGGACCTGGTCCAGAGGGAAGGGAAGTATCCCCCTCCTCCGGGCGATTCCGAAATCCTCGGTCTCGAGGTTGCCGGTGTGGTCGAGGAAGTCGGCCCCGGTGTCACCGGCTGGCAGAAGGGTGACCGGGTCATGTCGCTCGTCGGTGGCGGCGGCTACGCGGAGTATGCGGTGGCTTACGCCAACCACCTGATGAGGATCCCTGAGTCCATGAGCTTCGAAGAGGCCGCCTGCGTCTGCGAATCCTACATCACCGCCTTCTTGAACGTCTTCATGATCGGCGACCTGAAGGACGGCCAGACCGCTATCCTCCACGGTGGCGGCGGCGGGGTCAATACCGCTGCCATCCAGCTCGCCAAGGCGCTCACCCCCAACGCGAAGCTGATCGTGACCGCGTCTCCCGAGAAGATGGACCGGGTCAAGGAACTGGGCGCCGACCTGGTGATCAACTTCAAGGAGACCCCGGACTTCTCGGAGATCGTCAAGGAGTTCACCAACAAGAAGGGGGTCGATGTCATCCTCGACCACGTGGGCGCCAAGTACCTGGCCCCCAACATGAACTCGCTCGGCTACAAGGGGCGGCTGGTGATCATCGGGGTCATCTCCGGCATCAAGGCGGAGCTGAACCTGGCCCTCATGATGGTCAAGCGCCAGCAGATCATCGGCAGCGTGCTCCGTTCGCGCCCGGTTTCGGAGAAGGGGGAGATCGTGGCGGAGTTCACCCGCAGGGCGATTCCGAAGTTCGCCGACCGCTCGGTGGTGCCGATCATCGAGAAGGTCTTCACCATGGAACAGGTGGTGGACGCTCACCGGATGATGGAAGAGGATAAGCACTTCGGGAAGATCGTGCTGAAGACGGCGTAAAACCTCCCTCACCCGGCCTTCGGCCACCCTCTCCCGGAGGGAGAGGGGAGGGGGTGAGGGAAGGAGTGAAGGGGCGAGGGTATAGCGGCACCAAATAGAAACGCCCCCTCCCGGCGGGGAGGGGGCGTTTTTGTACGGACTTTCGGGCGAGGGTTACAGGCTGAGCTCGGCGTGGCCGTTGCAAAGCTTCTCGCGCTCCGCGGTTACCTCGGCATCCTCCAGGTAGTCGTCGAAGTTCATTACCCGGTCGATGACGCCGTTCGGGGTGATCTCGATGATCCGGTTGGCCACCGTGGAGACGAACTGGTGGTCGTGGGAGGCGAAGAGGATTACTTCGCTGTAGGTGATCAGCCCGTTGTTCAGGGCGGTGATCGACTCCAGGTCGAGGTGGTTGGTCGGCTCGTCCAGGATCAGCGCGTTGGCCCCGGTCAGCATCATCCTGGACAGCATGCAGCGCACCCTCTCGCCACCGGAGAGGACGCTGGTCTTCTTGGTGGCTTCTTCGCCGGAGAAGAGCATCCTCCCCAAGAAGCCGCGGGCGAAGCTTTCTCCCTCGGTGGGGGGCGCGTACTGGCCGAGCCACTCGATCAGGTTCAGGTCGTTCTGGAAGTACTCGCGGTTCTCCTTCGGGAAGTAGGAATGGGTGATGGTCACCCCCCAGCGGAAGCTCCCCTCGTCGGGCTCGAGCTTGCCGGCCAGGATGTCGAAGAAGGTGCTCTTGGCGAGCGAGTTGCTCCCCACGAAGGCGATCTTGTCCCCCTTCCTCACCATGAGGTCGAGGTTCTTGAACATCTGCACGCCGTCCACCGTCTTGGAGAGCCCCTTCACCTCGAGGATGATGTCGCCGCAGGGACGCTCGGGCTTGAACACCACGTAGGGGTACTTGCGGGAGGAGGTCGGCATGTCCTCCAGGGTGAGCTTTTCGAGGAGCTTCTTTCTGGAGGTCGCCTGCTTGGCCTTGGAGGCGTTGGAGCTGAAGCGCTGGATGAATTCCTTGAGCTCGTTGGCCTTGTCGGTGACCTTGCGGTTCTCGTCCTGGCGCTGCTTCAGCTGGAGCTGGCTCGCCTGGTACCAGAAGTCGTAGTTGCCGACGTAGACCTGGATGCGCCCGAAGTCGATGTCGGCTATGTGGGTGCAGACCTGGTTTAAGAAGTGACGGTCGTGGGAGACCACGATCACGGTGTTCTGGAAGCGGAAGAGGAACTCCTCCAGCCAGGCGATCGACTTGAGATCGAGGTGGTTGGTCGGCTCGTCCAGAAGGAGGACGTCGGGGTTGCCGAAGAGGGCCTGGGCCAAAAGGACCCGCACCTTCTCGCCACCTTCGAGCTCTTTCATCAGTTTGCCGCGCAGCTCCTCGGGGATGCCGAGCCCGTTGAGAAGCACGGCGGCCTCGCTTTCCGCCTCGTAGCCGTTCATCTCCGAGAACTCGGCCTCGAGCTCGGCGGAACGGATGCCGTCTTCCTCGGTGAATTCCGGCTTGGAGTAGATGGCTTCCCGCTCGCTCATGACCTCGTAGAGCCTCTTGTGCCCCATGATGACGGTGTTGAGGACGGTGTGCTCGTCGTAGGCGAACTGGTCCTGCTTGAGGACGGCGATCCTCCCCTTGCCCGCCGAGATCTCGCCCTTGTCGGCGTCGATCTCGCCGGCGAGGATCTTCAGGAAGGTGGACTTCCCGGCCCCGTTGGCGCCGATGAGGCCGTAGCAGTTCCCGGGAAGGAACTTGATGTTGACGTCTTTGAAGAGCACCCTCTTGCCGTAGGCGAGGGTGACGTTGGATGCGCTGATCATGCTTACTGCTCCTTGTGGTCAAATAAAAAACCACAGGGCCTTCCCCTGTGGTCAGAACCTTGCATCTATAGCATGCCGCTCGCCGCGGCGGCAAGGAAAAATCTTCCATATGGCCGTCTCAGCGAAGGTTTTTGGTCGGATGTGCGATTATTAATTTGTGCGATAAAATGGGTTTCTTTTCCGCCTGTAATATGGCAAGTTTACGAACAAGTTTAGCACGGGGGTACCGGGCGGTATCCTCGCGGAGCAGGCATGCGGATAATTGACAAGCTTTCCACTGGAAAAAAGTTCATCTCGCTGGAGTTCTTTCCCCCCAAAGACAAAAACGAATGGCCGACCTTCTTCAAGACGGTCGGAAGCCTCGCCAAGCTCGATCCCCTGTTCGCCTCGGTCACCTACGGCGCGGGGGGGAGCACCAAGGGCGATACCCTCGATATCGTCGCCAACCTCCAGAATGAGCACGGCCTGGAGACCATGGCGCACCTCACCTGCATCGGCTCCTACCGGGGCGATCTGCAGAAGTTCCTGGACTCGCTCGCAAGAGCAGGGGTGGACAACGTGCTGGCACTCAGGGGGGATCTCCCCAAAGATGCCCCGCCCGAATTCTCCGCCTGCCGGACTCTTCTGCACGCCTCCGACCTGGCCGCCTTCATCAAGGAACTCCATCCCTCCATGGGGATCGGGGTGGCCGGCTATCCCGAGGTGCATCCGGAGGCGGTCGGCCGCGAGGAAGACCTCGGTTTCCTGAAGCTCAAGCTCGACCAGGGGGGGGATTTCGTCATCACCCAGCTCTTCTTCGACAACGAGCACTACTTCGACTTCGTGCGCCGGGCGCGCCGGATCGGCATCGAGAAACCGATCATTCCGGGTATCCTGCCGGTGGTGAGCCTCAAGGTCATCCAGCGGATCGTTTCGCTGTGCGGTGCGAGCCTGCCGCCGGCCTACCAGGCCCGGCTCGAGGAGGCGGAGCGCTCCGGAGGCGCCGCCGCGGTGGAGCGCGTCGGCGTGGAGTTTGCCCGTCGGCAGGCGCGGGAGCTTCTCGACGGGGGCGCCCCCGGCGTCCACATCTACACGCTCAACCGGGACCAGGCGGTGCTGAACCTGGTGGACGGACTGCTGTAATCAAGGAGTTGCCGGGAGGTAGGAGGGAACCCCATCCTTACCCCTGCCCTCTCCTTGAAGGCGAGGGGGAAGTTTTCGGCAGAAGATTGTGACAAATCACGAAATGCAATGTGGGAGGAGGGTCCATGTTCAAACCGGTTGGCCTGTTTCTCTTGGTCGGATGCCTGTTACTTGCTTTTGCCGCCACGTCGTTTGCCGATCTCTATAAATATACCGACGCCCGAGGGGTGGTCGTCATCACCGACAAGATGGAGTCGGTGCCGGCGAGATTTCGTTCTTCGGTAAAGATGGTCCGCGATGCCAAGCCAGCCCCGGCGGCCGAGCCGGTTGCCGCAGCCGGGGTCGACCAGGGTGCCCAGCCGGCGGCGGCTCCGTCTCCGGCCGCGGAAACGGCGACCGGCGGTAAGTTTGCCGAGCTCTGTTCCCGCTTCCCCTGGCTCAAGCCGGTCCTCTGGATCGCCGCCATCGCGGCGGGCTTCGTCTGCCTCACCAAGATCGTCTCGCTGCTTCCCTCGCCGCTATTGGGTCGGGCCCTCTACCTCGCCTTCACCCTCGGTGTCCTCCTGCTGCTCTACAGATCCCTGGCAGGCACCATGGCGGAAAACTCCAAGGCGCTCGTGAACGACGCCACTTCCCTCGTCAAGAAGGTCAATGAGCGCCAGCAGGAACGGGCTCCCGCCGACCCGAACTCGGTGGAGCAGGCGAAGTAAGCCGGGAGGAGTCATGCATCTCGTCCAGATCCTCTTGCCCCTCTACGACAACTCGGGACAGCCCTTTCCCCACCAGCTGTACCTGCAGATCCGCGACGAGCTCTCCGAGCGCTTCGGCGGGATCACCACCTACATGCGCTCGCCCGCCCGCGGGCTCTGGAAGGAGCGGGAGGACAGCACGGTGCATGATGACATCGTCATCTACGAGGTGATGGTCCGGGCACTCGATCGCGACTGGTGGCGGGAGTACCGCGAGATGCTGACGGCGACCCTGCGACAGGCGGTGCTGATCGTGCGGGCGACTGAGGTGGAACTTTTGTGATTGAAGCAAAACCCCTCCTCCCACAAGCTTCGGGAATTCTCTCTACCTCTCAAGTCAAAACCTCCCTCACCCGGCCTTCGGCCACCCTCTCCCCTGAAGGGGCGAGGGTATAATGGAGACGGCCTTCGGCCACCCTCTCCCCTGAAGGGGCGGGGTATCTCCATCTCCCCTCGCCCCCGTTGGGGGAGAGGGGCGGGGGTGAGGGAAGGGGTCGTCATGGTGCCACGCGGCTAATAGCGCTCGAAGTCCGTTTCCGGTTCGTGCGGCGTGGTCATTTCGTAATCCACTCCCACTACTTTCCTGGCCTCGTGATTGACCGTTTCGGCAGGAACGCCCTTGGTCAGCTTGGTCACTCCCTTGGCCCTTGGCGTGCGCTTGGCCTTCACGGCGCGGCCGGTGTCGCCGGTCTTGAAGAAGCTCACGCTCGTCTGTAGCTGCTCGGCCTGGCTGGACAGCTCCTCGGCGGTCGAGGCCATCTCCTCGGACGCCCCGGCGTTGGCCTGGATGACCTGGTCGAGCTGCTGGATCGCCTTGTTGATCTGTTCGGCGCCGGTGTCCTGCTCGCGGCAGGCCGCACTGATTTCCTGCACCAGTTCGGCGGTCCGCTGGATGTCCGGCACCATCATGGCCAGCAGTTGCCCGGCCTTCTCCGCCACGTCGACGCTGCTGGAGGAGAGCTCGCTGATCTCGGCCGCCGCCTTCTGGCTCCTTTCGGCGAGCTTCCTCACCTCGGAGGCCACCACCGCGAATCCCTTGCCGTGCTCGCCGGCCCGGGCCGCCTCGATGGCCGCGTTGAGGGCGAGCAGGTTGGTCTGGCGGGCGATCTCCTCGATGATGTTGATCTTCCCCGCGATATCCTTCATGGCGGCCACGGTCTCCTGGACCGCCTTCCCTCCCTCGATGGCATCCTTGGCCGATTTCTGGGCGATCTTCTCGGTCTGTATCGCGTTGTCGGCGTTCTGGCGGATGTTGGAGGACATCTCTTCCATCGAGGACGAGGCCTCCTCGGCGGCCGCCGCCTGCTCGCTCGCCCCCTGGGAGAGTTCCTCGGCCCCGGAGGAGAGTTGCTGGCTGCCGCTCGCCACGTTGTCGGAGGCGCTCTTCACCTCGCCGACGATTTCCTGCAGCTTGGCCACCATTTCGTTGAGGGCGGCCGCCAGGATCCCCACTTCGTCCTTGCGGTCGAGGTTGATGCTGTGGGTGAGGTCGCCCTTGGCCACCGCCTGGGCGACCTCCACCCCGCGCCTAAGCGGGATGCTGATCATGCGGGAGATGATGATGCCGAGGGTGAGGCCGAGCAGCACTCCTGCCGCGATCAGGGAGATCATCATGGTGAGGCTTTGCCGGTAGAGCTGGCGGCTTTCCGCCGCCGCGTCCTTGGCGTTGGCCTCCTTCATCGCCGAGAGTTCGGTCAGCAGGTCGTCCACCACCTTGAGCTTGTCGCGGGCGGCCCCGAAGGAGAGGACGACCGCTTCGTTGTTCTGGTGCAACGGCTGGCGCGCCGCCAGCTCCATGACCTGGTCGTGGAGTTTCAGCCACTCCTCGTTGGCGGCCTCGAGCCTCCTGACCGTTTCCTTCCCCTTCTCGGTGTAAAAGAGCGGCTTCGCCTTTTCCAGCTTGTCGCGGTAGTCACCCTGCGATTTCTTCGATTCGGCCAGGTACCTCTCCCGCAGCTCCCGGGTGGTGGAGAGCATGAAGTTCTTCTCCGCCCGCAGGATGTAGAGGAGATCGATGTTGGCGTTAAGGATGTACGAGGTCCCCAGCAACTCCCTCTGATACATGCTCGAGGCGTTATCGTTGATTTCTCCCATGTCCTTGATGCCGATAGTTCCGACCACCGCTGTTATGGCCGAGACGATCATGAACGCCATCACCAGCTTGGTGCCCACCTTCAAATCCGAAACCCATCTCATATACCTGCCCCTCCTTTTCCTGCCCTGACTCAGTGTCGGTGAACAGACCGCGCGAGTTTTGAGAGTCCGAGTGCGTGTACTAGATCTCCGCGCACTCTTCTATGCCAGAGGATACGTTGCCTTTGACTTGTCGCGTTGTTTTAATACCTTTTCGGACAGGACGGCCAAAGATTGAGAAAAATGACGAAAATGTGACGGGTGTCTTGCCGATCGGCTGTCGGCGGGCGGTTGGAGTGTGCTTTCGTCCCCTCCCTCGGCGGGAGGGGGACGAAAGAGGGAGAGAGCGGGATGGGGCTTTACTGCTTTCCGGAGGCCTCGTACTTGTAGCCGACCCCGTAGATGGAATGGATCAGCTCCTGGTCGGGAGCGGCGGCGAAGATCTTCCTGCGGAGCTTCTTGATGTGGCTGTCGATGGTCCGGTCGCTTACGATCCGCTGGTCGGAGTAGATCCGGTCCATGAGCTGGGTGCGGGAGTAGATGCGTCCCGCGTTCTGGTAGAGGAAATGGAGGAGCTTGAACTCGACGGCGGTGAGCTCCAGGTCGTGGCCGTTGAGCAGCGCCAAGAAACGGTCCGGGTCGAGGGTCAGACCGGAGGGGTCGGGCGCGGGATGCTCACCGGCCCGCCTGAGCACCGTTTTCACCCGGGCCACCACCTCGCGGGGGCTGAACGGTTTGCAGACGTAGTCGTCGGCCCCCAGCTCCAGCCCGAGCAGGCGGTCGATCTCCTCGACCCGCGCGGTGATCATGATGATCGGGACCTGGGAGAAGCTCCGGATCTCCTTGCAGATCTCCAGGCCGTCGCGCCCGGGGAGCATCAGGTCGAGCAGGATGAGGTCGGGCATCCTCTCCCTCACCAGGGGAACGACCCCGGTCCCCTCCGCGATCCAGTTGGTTTCGAACCCGGACTGCCGGAGGTAGTCCCCCAACAGGCTGGCCAGCTTTTCTTCGTCTTCCACGATGAGTATGTTCGCGTTCATCCCCTGCTCCCGGCCAGCGGCAGTTCGATGCGGATCAGAATGCCGCCCATTGACGAGGGGTGGGCGGTGATGCTCCCCTCGTGCGCCTCGACGATGTTCTTGCAGATGGCAAGTCCCAACCCCGCACCGCCCAGGGAGCGGTTGCGGGAGCTCTCTACCCGGTAAAGACGGTCAAAGAGCCTCTCCAGGTCCTCCGGCGGCACCCCCGGCGCGCTGTCCTCGAAACTCAGCGCCACCCGGTCGCCGTCGTCCTCCAGCCGCACGGAGAGCTTCCCGCCGGCATCGGTGTACTTCAAGGTGTTTTCCAGCAGGTTGTCGAAAAGCTGCTGAAGCCTCCCGGCGTCGGCGAAGAGCGGCAGCTCCCCCGTCCCGCCGAAGTCGGCGGTAAGCTCGATATTCTTCTGGTCGAATTCGGATTCGAAGGCCTCCACCGCCTGCTCCAGCATCTCGCGCAGGTCGATGAGCTCCTTTCTGTAGGAGAGGGCCCCGATGTCGTAGAGGGAGATCTGGTAGAGGTCCTCGACCAGGCGGCTCAGGTGCATCACCTCGGCGTGCAGGGAGCGCATGGAATCGGGCCCACCCGGCCGGACGCCGTCCTGGATCGCCTCGATCTCGCCGCGGAGGATGGAAAGCGGGGTGCGGAGCTCGTGGGAGATGTCGGCCACCCAGCGGCGGCGCGCCTGCTCGTTGTTCTCCAGGGCGAGGGCCAGGGTGTTGAAATCCCGGGCGAGCTGCCCCAGTTCGTCCTCAGTCCCCACCTGGACCCTGGTCCCGTACTCGCCGCAGGCCAGCCGGTGCATCGAGGCGGCCAGCCGCCGGATCGGGGAGACCAGGCGGTTGGAAAGGGGGAGCGAGATGACGGCCGAGACCAGGAACATGACGGCGGCAATCATCACGAGGGCGACCTTCTGCTGCTTTACGAAGAGGAGCTGGTGGGTGTCGGTCAGCCGCTGGCGCGGGCGGATACCGAGATAGCCGACGGTGCGGTGTCCGCTCAGGATCTTCTTGAAGTCGACCTGGCTTTGCAGGAGTCCGGGAGGCCCGGCGATCTGCCGGCGGGAGGCGTCCAGGAGAAAGACGCGAGTCTCGAAGCGGTGGGCGAACCAGGGGGGGATCTTCCCCGCGCTCATGTTGGAGAACTGGGCCGGATGGCCGGGACGGGAGGCCTGGCCGCTATAGCCGGGGTTACCGGGTTGACCGGGGTGACCCGCGCGGAGACCCTGCCTCCTCTCGAAGCGTTCCAGTTCGCTCCCCTCGCGCGGCATGGTGTAGGCCAGCAGCCTGGGCCAGGCATCGCGGTCCTCCTGGAGAAAGTCCCAGCCACCTTCCGCGGTGTAGGTCTGCTCGAGCACCTCGGAAAGGCGCTCCAGGCGGTCCCTCTCGACGGTATTCACGTAGGTGAGGAAGCCGCGCCCGATACTCCACTGGACGATCAGGAACATCCCGATCACCACCGCACCGGTGGCAGCCAGCATCGCGAAAAACAGGCGGTATTTTATCCTCATCTTCATGAGTAACTCTCCGCTTCCCACTTTTGCGGTGATCTGTATAATGAATACCGAGTCAGCTCCTTTGTAACATACCCGCAGTCGATTCGCTACGGCGTCCTGTCCGGGAAAGGGTAATTCCTCAATTCGTTCACATTTGGTCCTCAATTCGCTGGTACCTTTGGCACCAAAAGCAGGACGTGACTCGGGCAACGATGCCCGGCAAACTAGCAGCGCCGGCCAAGGCCGGCAAGGGGTGAAGATATGAAGAAGGTTCTACTGGCAACGGCCATCCTGGTGGTCGCGGGTGCGGCTACCGCCCAGGCAAGAGTGGATCTCAACGTTAACATTGACGTGCCGGTCGTTCCGGCTCCGGCCCCGCCGCCGGCGGTGGTGGTTCCCGCTCCGGCGCCTCCTCCTCCGGCTCCGGTTTACCAGGCGCCTCCCCAGGTGGTCATCCAGGACGCCCCCCAGTTCATCTACGCTCCCGAGCTTGGCTACTACGTCGCGGTCGACACACCCTACGACATCGTCTACGTCAACCGCGCCTACTATCTCTTCAACGGCGGGTACTGGTACGTCGCTTCCAACTACTGGGGGCCGTGGACCTTCGTGGCGCGGAGGGGCCTGCCGATCGGGATCCGCCGGTACCGCTACGAGCAGATCAGGGCCTACCGCGACCGCGAGTACCGGATCTATCTGCGCGACCGCGATCGCTACCGCGGGACCTGGTACCGCCCGGCCGAGCGCAGGGAGATGCACGAGCGGATGGAGCACCGGGAACATGAGCACCGGGAGCGGATGGAGCACCGCGAGCAAGAACGGCGCGAGGAGCGCCGGGATTGGGGGCGCTAGCGGCGGCCAAAAAATAAGGGCCACCTTTTTCCTTAACCGTGGTATAGTCTATTCTTCATTAGGCAAGGAACCCCATCGGCCTTAACGGCTCTTGGGGTTTTTTGTGTACCAGAACAGACAATAGGAGAAAGAGTGGATTTCGGACAGTTTAATTTGCACCCCCAGGTCAAGGCCGGGGTCGATGCCCTTGGCTTTACCACCCCCACCCCGATTCAGCAGCAGGCCATCACGCCGGTCATGGAAGGCAAGGACGTGATGGGGCTCGCCCAGACCGGCACCGGCAAGACCGCCGCCTTCGGGCTGCCGATGCTGCACCGGCTCATGCAGGGGCCCCGGGGTGAGTTGCGCGCCCTGGTGGTGGCACCCACCCGCGAGCTGGCGGAGCAGATCAACGAAGCTCTCAACGCGATGGCGAAGTTCACCCGTCTTAAGAGCGTGTCGGTGTACGGCGGGGTCAACATCAATACCCAGGCGAAGAAGCTCAGGGAGCGGCCCGAGATCGTGGTGGCCTGCCCGGGGCGGCTCCTCGACCACGTGGCCCAGAAGAGCATCGACCTGTCGAAGATCGAGATGCTGGTTTTGGACGAGGCCGACCAGATGTTCGACATGGGATTTCTCCCCGACGTGAGGAGGATCCTCAGGCTCTTGCCGAGCGCCCGCCAGACCCTCCTCTTTTCCGCCACCATGCCCGAGGACATCAACAGCCTGGCCCACGAGACCCTTCGCCGCCCGGTGACCGTGCAGGTGAGCCGGATCGCACCGGCGGCGACCGTTTCCCACGCGCTCTACCCGGTTGCCCAGCACCTGAAGACCCCGCTGCTGCTCGAGCTCCTGCGCCACACCGATACCGAGAGCGTGCTGGTCTTCACGCGCACCAAGCACCGGGCCAAGAGGGTGGGGGAGCAGCTCGAGAAGGCGGGATACAAGGCCGCCTCCCTGCAGGGTAACCTCTCCCAGAACCGTCGCCAGGCCGCCCTGGACGGGTTCCGTGACGGGAGCTACCAGATCCTGGTGGCGACCGACATCGCCGCGCGCGGCATCGACGTCTCCCAGGTCTCGCACGTCATCAACTATGACATCCCCGACACCCCGGAGGCGTACACCCACCGGATCGGGAGAACCGGCCGGGCGGCCAGGACGGGGGACGCCTTCACGCTGGTGACCGCCGAGGACGACCTGATGGTGCGGCGGATCGAGACGATCCTGGGGACCAAGATCGAGAGGCGGCGGGTGGAAGGATTCGACTACACCGTGCCGGCTCCCCAGAAGGATGTGGAGTTCGCCCGTCCGCCGCGCGAGCCGCAGCGCCGGAAACCGGCGGTGGCCAAGCCTGCCGGGGAGGCCGGGGGCAAGGCGCCGGCGGGACGCCGTGACGCAGCTCCGCGGCCCGCAGGCGAGGGGCAGCAGGGGCGCGGAGGGCGCCCGGCGAAGGATGCACGGGGACGCGAAGGGGCACAGGGTACCGCCGGCGCGGCTCCGCAACAGAAGGGCGCGCGGCCGGAGCAGGGCGGGAACGCTCGCCCTGATGCACGCCGAGAGCAGCCGGCGGGGCGCCCGGGACAGGCTCATGGCGCGGGTCGGCCAGGCCAAGGCGCCGGCGGCCAGGGAAAGGTGGGGGTCCGTCAAGGGCACCCCGCGGCCCGGCAGGGACAACCGGGCGGTGGGCAGCCGGCGGCAAAGAAGGGAACCACCCCCCCCCGGCGCGGGTGAATAGAGGCAGGCTCCCCTCGCCCTCGAAAAACCTCCCTCACCCGGCCTTCGGCCACCCTCTCCCCTAAAGGGGCGAGGGTATAAATTGACAGTCTTCGGCCCCTTCTCCCCTGAAGGGGCGAGGGTATAACTGATCTCCTCTCGCCCCCGTTGGGGGAGAGGGGCCGGGGTGAGGGAAGGGTCTTAAAATTAAAAGCAAAAAGGCCAACTCGTGTGAGTTGGCCTTTTTACTTTTGCCTGCTTACCTTCCCTCCCCTTCAAGGGGAGGGGCAGGGTGAGGGTGGGGTAATTACGCCTGCCACTGACCGTGGAGGGTGCAGAACTCGCGGGCGGTTACCTTGTCGGCGGTGACGTTGAAGGTCGCCTCCGGGGCATCACCGGGGTTCAACTGGGCGCGGTAGATCTTACCGTCGGCGATCAGTTCGATCCATTCGATATAGTGGACGGCTTCCATCGGATGGGGAACGCTGCCGACCTTGACGGTGATGGTGCCGTTTCCTTTTTCGATCACCGGTACGTGCTTCTCTTTGGAGGCCTCGACCGTGTTGGCGGTCTGAAGGGTCATGGGGCTCCCGCAGCAGACGAGCTCGCCTGCGCCTGCGTGGAAGACTTCAACGATATTGCCGCAACTCTCACATTTGTAGATCTCTAATGCCTGTGCCATTTACTCCCTCCTTTTTGATTTCTACTTAAGCCAGCCCACCAGGTTGGTGGCCAGGGCCATGTTGCCGTCAATGAACTTGTTCTGGAAGATAGCGTCGTCGCCGAAGACCAGGAAGCCCCCCTTGCCGACTTCACCCGCCACCGCGACACCGAAGCTCGCGGTCTCGTCCGGATGCTGGACCTTGTCCCGGTGGAGATCGATCCAGGCCTTGGGGCTCGTGGAGGCGACGATCCGGCTACGGTTGCTCACGGTTCTCAGCCCCCAGACGCCGTAGAGGCTGAATTCCTTGATGCCCTTCATCACGGGGTGGTCACCCAGCCGGGTCGAGCGGAAATCCTGGGGGTTGCCGGCGATCACGTTCTCGTTCTCGCGGATCACCCCGTTGGTGTAGTCGATGCCGAGGCTGTCCAACAGCGAGGCCAAGGGGGGCGCGATGTGGAGCATCACCGCCAGCTTACCTCCCCTTGCCATGAAACGCTGCACAGCCTCCACCTCGTCTGGCTGCAGCGGGGCGAAGGCCCCCGAGATGACCAGGGCATCGATGCCGTCCAGGCTGGCGTCGCTTATCTTGCGGTCGAGGGCGGAGACTTTCGCCCCCCGGACCCGGAGGGCCTCGGCGAGTTTGGAGAGCTGGAGCGGGCCGGCATCCCCGATTATGAAGCGTTCCCCGTGGCCGTTGTCGAAGGCGACGTGCTGCGCCAAGGCGGCCTGGGCGGTGAAGAGGGTGACAACAAAAACTACAGAAAGACAATACATTACACGATTCATCTGCATCCCCCGCATCTCAAATTTTAAATAGGACCATTCGGGTCGTGTTTGTCTTATAGCAGCAATCCCGGGAGAGCGCAACAGATTATACCAGATTTTGGGAAACATTTTTCTTGCCGTCGTTGACAGAGAGGCGAAGGCCGATGTATTACATGTTATTCGCTGGAAATCAATACTGTCAGGAGACATGAATGGTTACTCACATAGTTCTCTTCAAGCTGAAAGAACCTACCGCTGAAAACATCGAGAAAGCTCGCAATATCCTGCTCAGCATGGACGGCAAGGTCGATCTTCTGCGCCACCTCGAGGTCGGCGTCGATGTCATCCGTTCCGAGCGCTCCGCCGATATTGCCCTGGTCACCAAGTTCGACTCCCTCGCCGACCTGCAGGCCTACCAGGTTCATCCCTACCACGCCAACGAAGTCGCCGCCTACATGAGGAGCGTCAGCTCCCAGGTGGTCGCCGCGGACTACGAGGGGTAGAAAACGCATTACCATTACGCATCATCGATTAGATACAAGGAGGATTGACTGATGGAGCAGTGTCCATGTGGAAGCGGTCTGGCCTACGCCGAGTGCTGCGAGCCGATCATCAAGGGGGTGCGCCCGGCGGAGACCGCCGAGACCCTCATGCGCTCGCGCTATTCCGCCTACGTCAAGGTGGAGACCGATTACATATATGAAACCACCCACCCCAAGCATCGTGCCGGCTACGACGTGCAGGGGACCAAGGAGTGGGCGGAAGGGGCCGAATGGCTGGGCCTGGAGATCGTCTCGACCAGAAACGGCGGTCCCGAGGACGCCGTCGGCGAGGTCGAGTTCATCGCCCGCTTCGCCGAGAAGGGACAGGACCGGGTGCACCACGAGCGTGCCCTGTTCAAGAAGGAGAAGGAGGGGTGGTTCTTCACCGACGGTAAGCCCGCCGGCCAGCAGCCGGTCGTGAGGACCTCTCCGAAGGTCGGCCGTAACGATCCCTGCCCCTGCGGAAGCGGTCAGAAGTACAAGAAGTGCTGCGGTAAGTAGAGACGATTCGACGGCAATTCCCCCTGTCCCCCCTTTGTCAAAGGGGGGACCTTGCGCGAGCGGGTAACGGAAATGGAGACGGTCCCGTCCCTCGACGGCTGGTACTGTTCTTGACCGGGCTGGGGGCTCATCAGCAAATGCAAAGGAGCCATTAAATGGTAATCGCCCAAAAGGTTGCCACTTGTATAGAGCGCGCCTCGTGGATCAGGAAGATGTTCGAGGAAGGAGAGCTGCTCCGTCGCCAGTTCGGCGCGGACAAGGTGTACGACTTCACTCTCGGTAACCCGGACGTCGAGCCGCCCGAGGCCTTCCACAAGGCGTTCCTGGAAATCGCCCGAAAGCCGATCCCGGGAATGCACCGCTACATGAACAACGCCGGCTACCCGGAGACCCGCGACGCGGTCGGTGCCGCCCTCAGCAAGGCCTCCGGTCTGGACGTCAAAGGCTCGCAGGTGGTGATGACCTGCGGCGCCGGCGGGGCTCTCAACGTGGTGCTGAAGACCATCCTGAACCCCGGGGACGAGGTGATCATCCTCACCCCCTTCTTCGTCGAGTACCGCTTCTACATCGACAACCACGGCGGGGTGCCGGTGGAGGTCTGGACCGATCCGGAGAGCTTCCAGCTCGACGTCCCCAAGATCGGTGCGGCCATCACCGCCAAGACCCGCGCCATCATCATCTGCACCCCCAATAACCCCACCGGGGTGATCTACCCGGCCGAGAGCCTGAAGAGCCTGGGGGAGACGGTGAGCGCCAAGGAGAAGGAGTTCGGCACCCAGATCTGCGTGATCTCCGACGAGCCGTACGCCCGGATCGCCTACGACGGCAAGCAGGTCCCCAACATCTTCCCGCACGTCGCCAACTCGGTGATCGTCACCTCCCACTCCAAGGACCTGGCGCTTCCGGGCGAGCGGATCGGCTACCTGGCCGCCAACCCCCGCATGAAGGACACCGACCGTTTCATGGAAGGGGCCATCTTCGCCAACCGGGTGCTCGGCTTCGTGAACGCCCCGGCGCTCATGCAGCGGCTGGTGGCGGGTTTGCAGCACGAGTCGGTGGACATCGCCGCCTACCAGCAAAAGCGCGACCTGATCTACAACGAGCTGACCGGGATGGGATTCGAGATGGTGAAGCCGGACGGTGCCTTCTACTTCTTCCCGAAGTCGCCGATCGCCAACGACGTGGAGTTCGTGAAGGCGGCCCAGAAGCACCGCATCCTGTTGGTGCCGGGCGCCGGCTTCGGCGCTCCCGGCTACTTCAGGATCGCCTACTGCGTGGACAAGGGGATGATCGAGCGGAGCTTCGACGCCTGGAGATCGCTCGCCCTCGAGCTGGGACTTAAGGGGTAAAAGCGGTCATTCGTCGAGTAACTTGAGGCGGAAACGCGGGAACCATAAATGACCGAAACCATTCTCATAGTCGATGACGAAGAGGGGATCCGCTCGTCGCTGGCGGGGATCCTCGAGGACGAGGGGTACCGGACGGTGTGCGCGGCGGACGGCGCGGAGGCGCTCACCATCTGCGGCCGGGAGCTCCCGAGCCTGGTGCTGCTGGATATCTGGATGCCCAAGATGGACGGCATCGAGACCCTCAAGAAGCTCAAGGAACAGCATCCCTCCCTCAACGTGATCATGATGAGCGGCCACGGCACCATCGAGACCGCCGTCAAGTCCACCAAGCTCGGCGCCTATGACTTCATCGAGAAGCCGCTCTCCCTGGAGAAGGTGGTGGTCACCATCGAAAACGCCCTGGCCATGACCCGTCTCAAGGAGGAGAACGCCTCCCTGCGCGGCATGGTGACCCAGGGGCACGAGATGATCGGCGCCTCGGCGGCCATGGTGCGGCTCAGGGAGCAGATCCGCATGGTCGCCCCCTCCAACGCCTCGGTGCTCATCACCGGCGAGAACGGCACCGGCAAGGAGCTGGTGGCGAGGTCGGTCCATTTCCACAGCCAGCGAAAGGACAAGCCGTTCATCGAGATCAACTGCGCGGCCATCCCCGAGGAGCTGATCGAGAGCGAGCTCTTCGGCCACGAGCGGGGCGCCTTCACCGGCGCGGTGGCCCAGAAGAAGGGGAAATTCGACCTGGCCGACGGCGGGACCCTCTTTTTGGACGAGATCGGCGACATGTCGCTGAAGACCCAGGCCAAGGTGCTCAGGATCCTCCAGGAGAAGAAGTTCGAGCGGGTAGGGGGCACCCGGACCATGGAGGTCGACGTCCGCATCGTGGCCGCCACCAACAAGCTTCTGGAAGAGGAGATCAAGCAGGGGAGCTTCCGCGAGGACCTCTTCTACCGCCTGAACGTGGTCCCCTTCAAGGTCCCACCCTTGAGGGAGCGGCGGGACGACATTCCGCTTCTCACCAACTACTTCCTGGAGGCCTTCTGCCGCCGCGAGGGGAGGGAGCTAAAGCGCCTGGTCCCCGAGGCCATGGCCGCCATGCAGCGCTACGACTGGCCGGGGAACGTCCGGGAGTTGAAGAACATCGTCGAGCGCCTGGTGATCATGACCCCCGGCGGCACGGTCACCTTCAACCACCTCCCCGACTACCTCTGCACGGAGGTGCGCTCCAACGAGCCCGGCGGCGGCAAGCTCGACTCGGTGCTGGAGCTCTCCAGCCTGAGGGAGGCCCGCGAGGAGTTCGAGCGCGAGTTCATCATCCAGAAACTCGAAGAGAACGACTGGAACGTCTCCCGCACCGCCGAGGCGATCGAGCTCGAGCGGAGTAACCTCCACCGCAAGATCAAGAGCTACGGCATCGACATAAAGAAGTAGGTCTATCATGTTTCTCCGCCTGATCCTCCTCTTCACCATCATCCCCGTCATCGAGATCTATCTCCTGATCAAGATCGGCTCGCTGATCGGCGGGTTTCCGACCGTGGCGCTCCTTCTGGCCATCAGCCTCGTGGGTGCGTGGCTCGTCCGCCACCAGGGGTTCCGTATCCTCGCCGAGATACAGCGCGAACTCGCCCAGGGGAGGCTCCCCGCCTCCCAGCTGATGGACGGCGCGCTGGTGCTGGTGGGGGGAGTGCTCCTCATGACGCCCGGCTTCTTCACCGACTTTCTCGGCATCTTCTTCCTCGTTCCGGTCACCCGGTCCCTCATCAAGATGTGGGTGGGGCTTTGGCTCCAGAAGCGGCTGATGAAGGGGGGGACTATCGTGGTGGGGCGGAAGTTCTAAAAACCTCCCTCACCCGGCCTTCGGCCACCCTCTCCTCCCTCCCCATAACCCCTCGCCCCTTCGTTGCACCCCCCCTTGTTTGGGCTAAAATCGAGATATTGCCTGATTCTCTCCACCGTTGCCCATTCACACCGCAGAAAGGTTGGCCGCCATGATCCAGGTCGAACGGTACAAAGGGGTAAGCATCACCGAGCAGGGCGTCGAGATGGTGGAGCGCAAGGGGACCGGTCACCCGGACCAGATCTGCGACTGCGTCATGGACGCCGTTTCGGTCGCCCTTTCCCAGGCCTACCTCAGTGAGTTCGGCACCATCCTCCACCACAACATCGACAAGGGGCTCCTCTCCGCCGGCCGGGTCGAAAAACGCTTCGGCGGCGGCGAGATGATCGAGCCGATGGAGCTTACCGTCGGGGACCGGGCCACCTTCAGCGCCTTCGGCAGGGAGATCCCCGTCCACGACCTCGCCCGCGAGGCGATCAACGGCTGGGTAAGCCGCAACCTGCACCGGGTCGATCCCGCCCGGCACCTGGGGATCCGCTTCAAGCTCGCTCCCGGGTCGGATGAGCTCACCGACATCTTCGAGCGTCCCGGCGCCGTGAGGGTGGCCAACGACACCTCGGCGGCGGTCGGCTACTATCCCTTGAGCCCCACCGAGGAGGCCGTACTTGCCCTGGAGCGGGAGTTGAACGGAGCATCTTTCAAGGCCCGCAATCCCGATACCGGCGAGGACGTTAAGGTGATGGGATTGAGGCGGGGCGACGAGCTCGATCTGACGGTGGCGATGCCGCTTATCGCCGCCGACATCCGTTCCGAGGAGGAGTACTTCGCCCGCAAAAAGGCGATCCGGGCGGAGATGGAGGAGTTCCTCGCCGCCGGCAGGCGCCCCTTCGGGCGGATGTCGGTCCATTTCAACACCCTCGACTGCCCCGGTCGGGGCCAGGGCGGGGTCTACCTCTCCCTTTTGGGGACCTCGGCCGAGGATGCCGACTCCGGCCAGGTGGGAAGGGGGAACCGGGTGAACGGGCTGATCCCCATCGGGCGGCCGATCGGGACGGAGGCCGCGGCGGGTAAGAATCCGGTCAGCCACGTCGGGAAGATCTACAACGTCCTCTCCCATCGAATGGCGCGGGAGATCGTGGAAGGGGTCGAGGGGGTGCAGGGGGCGATCGTGCTCCTTCTTAGCCGGATCGGTCACCCCGTTGACCAGCCGCTGATGGCCAACGCCCAGCTTTTGCTGGCCGAGGGGAGGGGGATCGGCGAGGTGACGCCCCAGGCCACCGAGATCATGGAGCGCGCGCTGGCGGGGATGGGCGATTTCTGCCTGGCCCTGGCCCGCGGCGAGTATCCGGTGTCTTGATCCGCCGGGCCCCCCCTTGCCACTGCCGGTTTCGCGGGGCTTTTTTCACCCCCGCGCTTTTTTTTTAGGAGATGTTGGGTACACTGTAATCCATTTATGGCCACAGGGAGGGCTGTCATGGGTCTGGATCCTGCGATACTGAGCGAAATTAACCTGACCGAAGAGGATGTCTGGGCCAAGATTGCCGAGATAACGCGGGGAGTCTTCTCCACCATGGTGATGCTGGAGGTGGAGGACCAGCAGCCCCTCGAAGAGCCGGTGGTCTCCTTTCACGATACCCTTACCAGCATGGTCGGCCTGGCCGGCAGTCACTCCGGCATCCTGGCCATCCACTGCCCGAAGGCGCTGGCGCTGAAGGTCACCGGCAACATGCTCGGCATGGAGATGTTCGAGATCGACGACGACGTCAACGACGCCATGGGGGAAATCGCCAACATGATCGGCGGCGACGTGAAGCACATCTTCTCCCCCAAGGGGGGGGACATCAACCTCTCCATCCCGACCGTCATTTACGGCTCCGACTACGTTCTCGAAAGCATCTCCACTTCCGAGGCGATGGTCATCCCGTTCGGTTGCGACGGGGAAAATTTCCTGCTCACTTTCAAGATCGGCAAGTAAGGAAGAGGCTTCCACCGGAACTCACTGAACCGCCGTCAATGTCCATGACGGCGGTTTTTTGTGTGAGACCTTCTGCTGCCTGCGCGTCTTTTCGGCGACGAATCGTGCTGTCTGTAGCTGCCGAAATCGGCCTGTTTGATTAGTAATCATTGACAACTTTGCCGTTACCGTTGAGAATGAATCAATGAATTTTGGACGGGTGACTTCACGCCTGTTTGCTGTGACTATGGGGGAGTGTATTTGGACACCGTTTTCCTCGAGCTCTTCGTAATCTTCGTACTGATCATCTTCAACGGCTTCTTCGCCTGCTCCGAGTTCGCCATCATCTCCGTCCGCAAGAGCCGCATAGCACAGCTGGTCAGCCAGGGCGACCGGCGGGCCATGCTGGTCGACGCCCTGCAGAAAGATCCCCACCGCCTGCTCGCCATCGTCCAGATCGGCATGACCGTCATCGGTTCCACCGCCTCGACAGTCGGTGGCGTCATTGCCGTCGATTACCTGCGGCCGCTTCTGCAGGCCTCCTCGATCGCCATGGTCAGAAACGCCGCCGAGCCCTTGGCGGTCACCATCGTGGTCGCCGCCATCTCCTACCTGCTGCTGATCCTGGGGGAGCTGGTCCCCAAGAACATCGGCCTTCAGTACTCCGACACCATGGCGCTCATGGTGGCCAAGCCGATCACCTTCATGGCGAAGATCGCCGGGGCGCTGGTCTGGCTCCTGAGCCTCTCCAGCCGCGCGGTGTTCGCGCTCTTGCGCCTCAAGGGGGAGAGGCGCGGTTTCATGACCCGCGAGGAGGTCCAGCATATCGTCGCCGAGGGGCACGAGAGCGGCATCTTCAGCGAGACCGAGCACACCTTCATCGAAAACCTCTTCGACTTCACCCATACCTCGGTCCGCGAGGTGATGGTCCCCCGTACCCGGGTGGTCGCCTTCGACTTGAACCTCCCCAAGGAGGAGATCCTCCAGGGGGTGCTGGACAACATGTACTCCCGCTACCCGGTCTACCTCGGCAGTATCGAGGAGACCGTCGGCTTCATCCACGGCAAGGATCTCCTGGGACGGATGGTGCGGGAGCCGGACTTCGACATCCGTTCCATCGTGCGCCCCCCCTTCTTCGTTCCGGAGGGGAAGAAGGTGAGCGAACTTTTGAAGGAGATGCAGAAAACCCGGGTCCACATGGCGTTCGTGGTGGACGAATACGGAGGGATCAGCGGGATCGTGACCACCGAGGATCTCCTGGAGGAGCTGGTGGGGGAGATCCAGGACGAGCACGACGTCGGGGAGCCGAGCACCGTGCAGGTGATGGCGGACGGCTCCCTGCTGGTCGATGCCCTCATTTCGATTTCCGACCTGGAGGATCTTCTGGAGATGGACCTGGGGGAGGATCTTCCCTACGACACCCTGGCGGGGCTGATCCTGGACCGGCTGGGAGGTTTCCCGGAGCAGGGGGAGACGTTGGATCTCGGGGAGTACCGGCTGACCTGCGAGGAGGTGACCCGCACCGGGATCTCCACCGTCAGGATCAAACGGGTGAAAAAGGAAGAGGAGGAGGGTTAGCCCTCCTCCTCTTTTTTTAGCGCGCCATACGCTCCAGGCGGGCGATCCTTTCCTCCATGGGGGGATGGGTGGAGAAGAGCTGGGCGAGTCCGGCCGCGGTCAGCGGGTTCACGATGAAGAGATGGGCGGTGGCCGGACGGGCGTCCTGCATGGGGAGCATGCGGCTTCCGGCGTCGAGCTTCCTGAGCGCGTTGGCGAGTGCAAGCGGTCTCCCCGACAGCTTGGCACCCCCCTCGTCGGCCATGTACTCGCGCGAGCGGGAGACCGCCAGCTGGATCAGCATGGCGGCGATGGGTGCGATGATGGCCATGGCCAGCGCACCGGCCACTCCGCCCCCCTCGTCGTCGTCGCTTCGCGATCCGCCCAAGATGGCGCCCCACTGCAGCATGTTGCCGATCATGGAGATGGCCCCCGCGATGGTGGCCGCCACGGTCGAGATCAGGATGTCCCGGTTTGCCACGTGGGTCATCTCGTGGGCCATCACCGCCTCGAGCTCCTCGGGGGAGAGGATCCTCATGATCCCCTGGGTGGCCGCCACCGCCGCGTGCTCGGGGTTTCTCCCGGTGGCGAAGGCGTTGGGGCTGTCGGAGGGGATGATGTAGACCCGCGGCATGGGAAGCCCCGCGCGGGAGGTGAGCCTTCTCACCATCTGGTAGTAGGCGGGCTGCTCCACCTCGGTGACCTCTACCGCGCCGTACATCCTCAGCACGATCTGGTCCGAGAACCAGTAGGAAAAGAGGTTCATGCCGCAGGCGAACACGAAGGCGATCATCATCCCCCCGCGGCCTCCCAGGGCGTGCCCCATCGCCACCAGGATAAGGGTCAGCGCGGTCAACAGGAAGGCAGTTTTCACTCTGTTCATCGTTTTCCTCCAGCTTTGGTAGGGGAACAAAAAAGACCTTTACCCGGGAAGCGGTTCCGGACAAAGGTCTTGCATGCACTGACGTGAGTCCCTGCCCCGCGTCCGGGCCGTAAGCCCCTCATGACGAACCGGCGGGTCGGCCCCGGTGGGACGATTGCTACTCCCCTTACATCACAGCTGAAATATAATTACTGCCCCTTGTCCTGTCAACCCCAGTTTCTTTGGGCTGCTCCACGTTCCTAGCAGCCGATGCGGTCGGTCAGGAGGATCGCTTCGGCCAACTGCCGCATGGAGATCCTCCTGTCCATGGCGAGCCGCTGCATCCGGCGGAAGGCCTCCGCCTCGGTCAGCTTGTCCCGCTCCATAAGCCTCCCCTTGGCCTTCTCGACGATCTTCCTCGCCTCGATGTTCTCCTTGAGGCTGGCGACCTCCTCCTTGAGCTTTTCCACCCGTCGGGCGGCGGCCAGCGAGAGGACCATGGCGGCCATCAGCTCTTCCTCCCGGACCGGCTTGGCCAGGACGGTGGAGATCACCGGCTCCCCCCAGGTCTGGACCTCCTCGAGGTCCTGGGTTTCGGCAACGATGATGATGGGGATGCCGAGCTTTTCCCACAGCCTCTTGACCTGGACGCTGATCTCCCGGTCTCCGGGGAGATATTCCACCACGGCGATTTCCGGTCGGCAGATCACCGCCTCGGAGAAAAAATCTCCCGAGGTGGGGACTAATATTTCAGCAAATCCTTTGGCCGGCAGCCTCTTTTTTAGGCTGGACAGCAGCTTCTCGTCGCGAATGTTCAGGAC
This sequence comes from Geomonas sp. Red276, assembly GCF_054784495.1. NCBI lineage: Bacteria > Pseudomonadati > Thermodesulfobacteriota > Desulfuromonadia > Geobacterales > Geobacteraceae > Geomonas > Geomonas sp. Red276. The sequence goes on along the minus strand of NZ_BLXW01000021.1, from coordinate 42,877 downwards.
CGTTTTTCCCATGATATCTCTCCCTTTACGACGATTCGTACCGCTTCGTTGCGGGCGTGACGCAGGTGTAGGAGCACAAAGCGTTCCAAAACGGGTAAAGCGGTGTTATAACTTTCTGGAAAACCTCCCCCGTTTTTTATTAGCCCCCTCGCCCCAGTCTATACAGGGGGAGAGGGGCAGGGGTGAGGGAAGGGGTTAGAGTCAGAACCTCCCTCACCCGGCCTTCGGCCACCCTCCGGTACTTTCGATCTCCCCTCGCCCTCCGGGAGAGGGGCAGGGGCTAAGGGAAGGGTAGAACCTCGGTTTTCTCTCACGTTTTCGGCGCTAGTGCCGATGAAAACTAAATGATGCCGAAGGTTCGGTGCCTTCGGCCACTCCTCTTTCAGGTGGACCCATGCGCTTTCGCTCGGCACCGGCAACTTTTCATAAGCGGCGCAACAAGGCGTGGATCCTCTTCCCCCTCCTTCTCTTCCTGGCCGGGGGGTGCGCGGCCCTCTTGCTGCGCGACTACCACGCGGCCCTATCGGTGGTCCTCCTGTCGGCAGGTGCCGCGGAGCTCGCCTGGCTGAGCTGGCGGCGCCACGTCGACGCCGCCGCCAACCGCTACGAGGAAATGGTCCGCATCTCGCAGCGGATCGCCCGAATCGGGAGCTGGGACTGGGACCTGGTCAGCGGGACGCTCGACTGCTCCGACGAGATCTGCCGCATCTTCGGGCTGGAACCGGACCGGACCCCGCAGAACTACCCCGCCTACCTGGCGCTCCTTCCCCGGGACGACCGCGAGATCCTCGCCGCCGCCATCCGTGAGGCGCTGGGTGCCGCCGACGCCGGTTTCGCGGTCGAACATCGGGTGGTGCGCCCCGACGGGACCGAGCGCTTTCTCTACGAGGCGGGTGAGGTTGTCCACGACGGCAGCGGCGCGGCGGTCCGGGTGGTGGGGGTGGTGCACGACATCACCCAGCGAAAGGAGGCCGAGGACGCCCTCTTCTTCGAGAAGCGCTACCGGGCCCTGATCGAGAACCTCCCCCAGCGGATCTTTCTCAAGGACCGCAACTCGGTCTACCTCTCCTGCAACTCGAGCTTTGCGCGCGAGCTCGGGAGGGTGCCGGAGGAGATCTTCGGCAAGACCGATCACGACCTTTTCCCGCCGTCGCTTGCTACCAAGAGGATGGAGGACGACGCCCGGGTGATGGCGGCCGGCTTCCCGGTGGAACGGGACGAGCGGCGGGAGCGCGACGGGAGCTGGGTGAGCACCTCCCTGGTTCCCCTGAAGGACGACTCCGGGCAGGCGTACGGTCTGCTCGGGGTGCTCACCGACATCACCCGCAGGAAAAGGGCCGAGGAACAGCTCAAGGAGAGCGAGGAGCGCTTCCGCAACACCTTCGAGCAGGCGGCGGTCGGGATCTTCCACCTCGCCATGAACGGGGTGATGATCCGGGTCAATCCCCGTTTCTGCGACATCCTCGGCTTCACCCCCACGGACCTTTTGGGACGCACCCTGGACGAGACGGTGCATCCGGAGGACCTCGCCGCCGAGCGGGAGCAGACCGCCAAACTGCTGGCCCGCGAGATCGACAACTACTCCATGGAGCTTCGGCAGCTGCGCAAGGACGGCTCGCTCGTCTGGGTGAACCTCACCAAGTCGCTTCTTTGCGGCGAAAGGGGGGAGCCGCGCTACCTGGCCGGGGTGGTCGAGGATATCACCGCCAAGCGCGAGGCCCAGGCGCTTCGGCGCGAGCGCGACCTGGTACAGGCGGCGAGCCGCGCCAAGAGCCAGTTCCTGGCCGGCATGAGCCACGAGATCCGCACCCCGATGAACGCCATCATCGGGCTGGGAAGGCTGGCCCTCCAGACCCAGCTGACCGCCAAGCAGCGCGAATATCTTGAGAAGATCTGCTCGTCCGGGCAGACCCTGCTCGATATAATCAACGACATCCTGGATTTTTCGAAGATCGAGGCGGGGAGGGTGGAGCTGGAGAGGACGGAGTTCTCCCTGGCGGACGTTTTGGCCACCATCTCGGACCTCTTCAGCGTCAAGGCACAGGAGAAGGGGATCGCCTACCGGATCCTTTTGGATCCCCAGCTTCCGGCCCGGCTGCTGGGCGATCCGCTCAGGCTCACCCAGGTCCTGAACAACCTGGTGGGTAACGCGGTGAAGTTCACCGAGCACGGGGAGGTCACCGTCGAGGTGAGGATGGCCCAGGGGAGGGAGGAAGAAGTCTCCGTCCGTTTCGCCGTCAAGGACACCGGAGTCGGCCTCTCCGCCGACCAGATCGGCAAGATCTTCACCCCCTTCACCCAGGCCGACAGCTCCACCACCCGCCGCTACGGCGGTACCGGGCTCGGGCTCTCCATCTCCAGCCAGCTGGTGGAGCTCATGGGGGGAGAGCTCAAGGTGCAGAGCCAGCAGGGGGCCGGGAGCAGCTTCTATTTCACGGTCACCTTCGCCCTCCAGACGGCCGGAGAGCGGCCGGAGCCGATGGGGGAGACGGAACCGTCCCTGCGGATGCTGGTATTGGACCGGGACGAGGAGTCGCGTGAGCGCCTGAACGCGATGGTGGACGGACTCCCCCTCTCGGTGGTATACGTCTCCGACCTGCCGGAGACGCTGGCGGCCCTGGAGGAGAGCTGCCAGCCGGCGGCGCTTCCCTTCGACCTGGTGGCGGTCGATCTCGCCTCCGCGGGCGAGGAGGGGATGCTGGCGGTGGCACGCGACCTGTCGCTTCGGCAGGGGGAGCGCCCTCCGGTGCTGGGGATGGTCCCCCCGGAGCGGCTCGAGGAGATGAGGGGAAGACACGAGGAGTTCGGCCTCAACGTGGTGATCGCCTCCCCGGCCCGCCCCTCGGTGATGCTGGACGCCATCGTCCGCGCCCTGGCCCGCCTCGGCGGCCCCCCCGAGGAGGCTGCGGGCCATCAACCGGCGCCCGCCTTGCCGGAGCCGGTCGGCGACCATGCTGACCAGGCCGGCCAGGCGGAGGAGGGTCCCTGGGACACGGCCCGGCTGAGCGAGGAGGCCACCAAGCTGGAGCGGATGCTGATCCGCAACAGCCTGGACGCCAAGCGGCAGTTCGCGATACTGCGCACCGGCCTTCCGGGGACCCGTTACGCGGGCGAGCTGAAGGCCCTCGAGCTCTGCCTGGAGAGGCTTGATTTCAAGAAAGCAAGGCAACTGCTGGCCCAGCTTCCGGTCCAGCCCCGTTATCCCGATTCCGAGGGAAAGGACACCGCATGAGACGACAGAACGTGCTGATCGTCGACGATACCCCCGCCAACATCGAGGTGGTGAGCGAGAGCCTGGGGGACGAGTACGAGATGATCTTCGCCACCAGCGGTGCCGAGGCCCTCGAGCTCATCAAGGCCGACAAGCCGGACCTGATCCTTCTGGACATCATGATGCCCGGCATGGACGGCTACGAGGTCTGCAGCATCCTCAAGAAGGACCCGGCCACCCGCGACATCCCGATCATCTTCGTGACCGCCATGATCCAGGAGGAGGACGAGATCAAGGGGCTCGAGCTGGGGGCCATCGACTACATCACCAAGCCGATCACTCCGCAGGTGGTGCGGGCCCGGGTCAAGAACCACCTGGAGATGAAGCGCTACCGCGACCTTTTGGAGAACCTCTCCACCGCCGCCGACCGGACCAAGAAGGAGTTCCTGCGGGGGGTGAGCCACGAGCTCCGCACCCCGCTCACCCCGATCATCGGGATGACCGACCTGGTGCTCACCAACGAGCAGGACGACGAGAAGAGGAAGTACCTCTCCCTGGTCCAGAAGGCGGCCATGAAGCTTTTGGGGCTGATCGAGGACCTGATCGAGACGAGCAGGCTTGAGGGTGACGAGGTACGCCTGGAGACCCGTCCGTTCCGGCTCGCCCCCTTCCTGGAGGGGATCGTGGGTGAGCTGCAGCCGCTGGCGGCTTCCAAGAAGCTCGCCCTGACGGTGGACGTCGACCCGGAGCTTCCCCCGACCGTGGTGGCCGACCAGGGTATGCTGCACAAGGTCCTTTCGGTGCTGGTGGGGAACGCGGTGAAGTTCACCGCCGAGGGGGACGTGACGGTCTCGGCCCGGCGGGAAGTCAGCGGCCAGGGCTTCATGATCCGCTTCTCGGTGGCCGATACCGGGATCGGCATCGGCGAGGAGGACCTGGAGAGGATCTTCAACGACTTCACCCAGTCCGACGGCGCGGTCACCCGTGCCTACCCGGGACTCGGCCTAGGCCTTACCCTGGCCCGCCGCATCATCGAGATCATGGGGGGGAGGATCTGGGCCGAGAGCCGTCCCGGTGCGGGCTCCATCTTCCACTCCGAGATCCCCCTCGTGCTCCCGGAAGAGCCCGGCGAGCCTTCATCAACCGACGCTGAGAGGACCCCGTGACGTTTCCCTTTGCCCCCGCTTGTGCCCTTACCGAAAAACCCCGCCGCCATATCCACGTCGCCTGCGCGATCATCGAACGCGATGGTCTGGTGCTGGCCGCGCTCCGTAGCGCCTCCATGAACCTGCCGCTTAAGTGGGAATTCCCGGGAGGGAAGATCGAGGCGGGAGAGAAGCCCGAGGCGTGCGTGAAACGGGAAGTGGCCGAGGAGATGGAGGTGGAGATCGAGGTCGGGCGAGCCCTCACCCCCCATACCCACCACTATCCGGCCTTCACGGTGACCCTCTACCCCTTCGTCTGCCGGATCCTCTCCGGCGAGATGGTGCTGCACGAGCATTCCGAGGTCCGCTGGCTCCCCGCCCCGGAGATGCACGGGCTCGACTGGGCCGACGCGGATTTCCCCATCATCGAGGAGTACCGGGGGAGCCTGTAAGTCAGGAGGAGAGGGGCGGGCCCCTAATCCCCTCTCCCGGGGGGAGAGGGGATGACTATACCAAGGGGCAGGGGTGAGGGAGGTTTTGAAAATCTGCCCTCACCCGGCCTGCGGCCACCCTCTCCCCTGAAGGGACGAGGGTCTAATGACAGGCATCTTTGCCCCCTTGAAGGGGCGAGGGTAAGATGTTGAAACGATGGGTGTTGCGGGGAGGGGAGAGCCGTGATTAGAGGGAGAAATCGAGCGAGTCGTCCATCAGCTCGTAGAGGTCTTCGAACTCCTCCGGCCCTACCTCGAGCAGTGCGGTCTCCGGCAGCCCCTTCAGATCGATGGTATCGTCCTTCACCAGCCCGATTCCCCTGACCTTGCAGACCGCGTTAACCAGCCGTACCGCCGTAAGTACCGAATCCGTGGTGTCGAAGTTCGCGTCGTGGTGGTTGGCCACCACGTTGTAGTAGATCTTCGGCATGTTCCAGTGCTGCATCAGCCGGCATCCCTGCTCAACGTGCAGTTCCTCGAAGATCTCCAGCAGGAGGCTCTCTTCCAGCGCCGCCTGTGCGACCCCCGCCTTGTTCAACCGTTCCAGTGCCTTGAGAAGATAGAGCTTGCCGATGTCGTGCAGAAGACCGGCCATGTAAGCCTGGTCGGCGTGGTGCGGGTAGCCGGCCGCCCGGATGAGCCAGCGGCTTCCCACCGCGCAGGCGTGGCTGTGTTGCCAAAGCGTCTGCATGAAGCCGTTGATGACCGGGTGTTCGGAGACGTGGATGCTTGCCTGGGAGGCGGCCATGGCCAGGTTCGACACCTGTACCGCGCCGAGCCGTATCACCGCGTCCTTGATGGTCTCGGTGCGGACTCTCCCCATGTAGACGGTGGAGTTGGCCATCTTGAGTATCTGCCCGGCCAGCGACTGGTCTTCATTGGCGAGGGAGATGACCTCGTCGATCTTGTAGTCGGGAGTCTCCAGGAGGTGCTGGAGCCTGATGGCGATGGGATGGAAGACCGGAAGTTCGATAGGCTGGATGGTCAGCAGACGCCGTATGGTGAGTGAGATTGCCATGTCGGGCCCTTCCTTAGGTTGCCTCATTGGAACGCTACTGAAAGTTTAAGCGTAACTGGGTCATCTGACAAATGAATCGCCACCAAACGCTTTCTTCACGTTGTCATTCCCGCACGGTCGAAGGGAGGGGAGGGGGATTGAGAACCTCCCTCACCCGGCCTTCGGCCACCCTCTCCCCTGAAGGGGCGAGGGTATATGCGGGACGGCCTTCGGCCACCACCCCTGAAGGGGCGAGGGTATATCTTGATCTCTCCCCTCGCCCCCCTTGGGGGAGAGGGGAGGGGGTGAGGGAAGGTGCAGGACCGCGTGGGCACGGGGTGCCCACCCGATGGTTATGCCTGCGTTACAGCGAGCTCCCGCAGAAGGCGCAGACGTTCAGCCAGCGGTTGATCTGCTCCTGCTGCTCGGGCCACTCGGCTCCCAGCCTGAGCTTCAGGAAGGTGGCGAAGAGGGAGTCGAACAGCTGGTTCCCCTTCTCAAGGAGCGCCATCCTCTCGAAGAAGACCGCCTCGCGCTCCATCGCCTCGTCGGTGGAGCTGTCCTTCTCGATCTTGACCGAGGGGGATTTGTAGGAGGCGAAGTGGAAGAGCTCCCCCTTGAGGGTCAGCTTCCAGTGCTCGTCCTCGCTGGTCTCCAGGTGCAGTGTCGCCTCGGTGATCTGCTTGCGGTTCAAGAGGGCGCTTCTCACCTCGTTGAAATGGTCCTGGGGACCCGCCACGGTGATCTTCTGGGCGCCGTTCTCGCCGGCCCCGAGAAGCACCAGCCGGTCGTCCAGGTAGGCCACGAACGGCTCCTTGTCGCCGAGGATGCCGGCCTGGTTGACGCTGTACTCGGACGCCTCGTTCATGGTCTGGTACAAGAGCCAGAGCATGAAGTCGCTCCCGAGCCACTGGTTCTCCTTGATGAGGTCCAGGTAGTTGTCGCTGGTCGCCTTGTTGGCCTGCCCGAGGAGCACCCGGTTGCCGTCGTCGAGGACACCTTCCGCGCGGGCGTACGGGTGGAAGGCGGAGAGGCGCAGCCCCTCGAAGGTCTTCTTGAAGAGGTCCTCGAACAGCTCGATCGATTTGGCGGAGAGCGAGGTGAAGGTCAAAAGGCCGCTCTCGGTGTCCCAGACCGCATCGTAGGTGGAGGGGGTGGGAAGCGTCTGGGAGAGGAGCATGGCGTGCACCGCCTCCTTGAGGTCCTCGCGCTTTTGCTTGGGGACCTTGGTGAAGTTCGGGTTCTCGACGAGGAACTTCTCCTCCTCCCGCTCGAGGTGGGCCTTCAGGATGGCGGACGGCACCGAGCGCTTGTCGCGGCGCAGGGTGAACATGATGAAATTGTCACGGCGGCAGCAGGCGAGGGAATCGAAGTCGAAGGAGCGGGGATCGTCCAGGTGCACCCAGCCGACCGAGAGCTCCTCGCTCCCCTGGTCGATCGGGTTGAAGCGGTTGGCCGCCAGCTGCCTAAGACTCCAATCGAAAAGGTTCTCCTGGGGGAACTCCCCCTGGACCTTGAAATGACATACGCTTACCGTGTTCGACAAAATGCCCATCTAATGAATCTCCTTCGGTGGTTAGCTGAATTGGTTCCCCGGTTTTGCGGGGGAGAGCATGGATACACCTTTTCCCGCCGGGGGGCAAGTCTAATTTCCCCGGTCCAGCAGCCGCGCCTTTTCCTTTGCGTAGTCGTCGGCGGAGAGCGATCCCCGCTCGAAACGCCCCTTGAGGGAGCGGAGCTCTTCCTCGATGCTCGTCTGCCCCGGCTCCACTTTCCTGCGCTCCTTGAGCCGCCTCGCCTCGCTTTTGATGTCGATGAGGTCCATCTTCAACTCGGCGTTGCCGTACCAGTGGGTGTAGGCCGGATTCTGGTGGTAGGCGCCCTTCACCGTCTTCGCGTAATCGTACTTCTTCATCTTGAAGAAGAGCCGCTCGATGTGGGAGGTGTCCTCGTAGAGCATCTGGGCGTCGGTGACCAGTTGGAAGCCGCTTAAGGGGTGGGGAGGGCGGTGGTCGGGCATCGGGTCGAGGAGTCCCAGGGTGTTGAGGTCCAGGATCACCTCCTCGGCCTCCTTGAGGGTGGCGAGGCTCTGGGTTCTGACCGCGTCCCCCTGTTCCAGCTCGCGGCGGGCGAAGGAGGGGGCGTGGCAGCCGCTGCAGATCTTCACCATCTCCTCGCGGGCCTTCGCGCGCTGCTCGGCGGGGTAGGGGACCCCGCCCGAGTTCATGGTGATGCCGGAGGAGACGTTGTGGGTGCCGGCGGGCATGTGGCAGCTCTGGCAGTCCGGCCCGAGCTTGCGGCCGGCGCTCTTGTTGAGGATGCCGTGCTGGGAGGTCTGCCACATCTCCCACTGCGGGTGGTCGGGACCCATGTGGCACTTCGCGCAGGAGGCGGGATCGCGGGCGATGGCCAGGTCGGTGGAGTGCTTGGAGTGGCAGCTGTCGCAGGAGCCTTCCACGAGGTGGCAGGCATTGCAGCCGACATGGGCCATCTCGGAGGACTGCTTGAGGAAGCGGGCGCACTGGACCAGGGTGGAGGGGGTCTCGTCCCCCTGGCGGTGGCAGAACCGGCACTCGTCCTTCTTGCGGTCGGGGAGGTTCCTGGTGCACCCCCAGCCGGTGTGGAGGCCCAGCCCGTGGCGGCTCGCCTGGTGCTCCCGGGTGGCTTTCGGGTGGCAGGGGGCGCAGCGGGTCAGGTCGACCTTGGCCTCTCCCTTGAGGATCCGGTCGTGGTCGCTGCCGTGGCAGCTTTCGCAGCCGATGCCGGCCTTGCCGTGGGCGCTTTGCCGCCACTGCTCCACCGCCGCCGGGGTCTTTTCAGTGTGGCAGCCGACACAGCTTTCCGCGGCGAGGAGCCCGGAGGGGACGGCCCAGCCGATGGAGGCGGCCAAAAGGGTGGCCATGAGGGGAGCCGTCATCTTCATTTCACGAGCATCCTGGTGCGCCGTTCGCGGTATTCCTTCTCGTCGATGAGCCCCTGTGCGCGCAGGCGCCGGAGCTCGAGGAAACGGGCCGGATCGGCCGGCCGGGGAGCCTTCTTCATCTCCTCGAGCCCGCTCAGCCGGTACAGGGTGCCGTTCCAGCTGAGTAGGAGCCCCGAGCCGTCCGGGAGGAAGACCCCCCTGGTCTTCTCGGGGAAGTAGGCGGTCCGGTTCCCGTCCTGGTAGAGCCGGCCGTCCAGGTAGAGGTAGCTCCCTCCCGGGGAGATGGCGGGTAAGGCCCCGGCCGACGGCCAGGCGTAGATCTCCTTCCCGTCGGGGATGGTGACCCGCCGCGACATCCCCTGGCCGTTGCCGATGAGGAGGGTGTCGCCGTCCGGGAAGTAGAGAAGCGTCTGGGAATTGACCGATATGTCGGCGACCTCCGAGGTGCGGCCGGTGGCGAGGTGCCGGGTGATCACCTTCTGGTACGGCGTGAACATGGGGGGATCCCTCAGCACCGAGTAGGCGATCTCGTCGCCGAAGGGTGAGGCGGCCAGGTTGCGGTTTTGCACGATGGCCTCGTCCGCTAGTCTGCTCAGCGGGGGACGCAGGGTGACCGAGCCGACCATCTCGGCGGAGGGGGCTTTATTCCCGTCCCACTGGAAGACGACGGAGTTGACCAGCGTCCCGAAGCTGTAGCGCTTGAGTTCCAGCGCAAGGACCACCAGCCGGTCGCCGGCTACCCACGCCAGCGCCGCCGCCTGGGCCGGGATGCTCGTCTCGGCCACCGTCTTCCCGTCGGTGTCGAAGATCCTCAGGTCGGTCTTCGCTCCTTCGGCCGGGATGGCTGCCGCGAGCCGGTCACCCTCGGGTGAGAACGCGAGCGCGCTGGCCGGCCGTGGCGTCACCTTGACCGGCTCCTTCTCCTTGTCGAGCGCGATGAGCTTGACCCCGCCGTCGGAGATCACGGCCGCCTGGCCGCGGGAGCTGACCGCGAGCGGCTTGCCCGCATCCGCTTTGCCGATGGCGGTAAGCTGGTACGGCTCGGGGAGCTGGGAGAGTTCCTTTAACGTGGCGGAACACCCGGTGAGGGTGCCTACGGCGAGCAGCAGGAACAGGATGAACAGGCGGTGTGAGGACATGCGGCGCTCTCCTTTCATGAGGGGGCCAGTCTACCGGAATTGGGGCGGCAAGACAACGGCTAGATGTCGAGGTATTGTAGTACAATGCCGGAAGTGCCTTTTCTCATGTGGGAAGGCCGGAGGGGGGATTCATGCAGGTGGTTTTAATGCAGATACGGCTCGGCCTCATGAGCCGCACGCTGAAGGAGAAGCGGTCGATCGTGAAGAGCATCCTCGGGCGCGCCCGCAACCGGTTCAATGTCTCCTGCTGCGAGTCGGGGCTGCACGACCAGCCGTGGGACGCGGAGATCGCCTTCGTGACGGTGACCGATACCTTCACCCGCGGAAGGAGTGTCATGCAGCAGCTGGAGAGCTGGCTCGTGGAGGAGCGCCCCGACGTGGAGATCACCGACGTCCAGGTGGACGAGCTGTAGGGAGGCACATCCCCCCCGCCCCCCCTTTCTGAAAGGGGGGAAGCCCTGTTCACACGCCTCTCCCGGAAGTTTGCGATGATCTTCAAGGAGAGGGGGGCTGGTGGCGCTTCCCACCCCGGGGAAAATATGGTAGCTTCCGCTGGATCCGAATCCAGCTGGTTGGAGTGATTGATGGCTCAAGAGGAACTCAGCAAACTCTCGATCGACAAGGGGCGCTATGCCGCAGCTCCGGGGGGAAGCCGCCGCCGGGTGTGGGTGTGGGGCGTCGTCGCGGTGCTCCTGATCTCCGTCGCCGCCTGGCGCATCGCCCTTCTCCGCAGCGTGGAGGTCGAGGTCGCCACCGTCTCGCTCGTCTACCCCTCCCAGGCGGTCGCGCTCCTGAACGCCAGCGGTTACGTGGTCCCCCAGCGCAAGGCCGCCGTCTCCTCCAAGGCCACCGGCACCCTGGCCTGGCTCGGGGTCGGTGAGGGGAGCGTGGTCAAGAAGGGGGAACTGCTGGCGCGGCTGGAAAGTAAGGACGTCTCCGCCGGCCGGGACCAGGCCGCCGCCAACCTGAAGGTGGTCCGTGACCAGCTGGTGCAGGCCCAGGTTGAGGAGAGAGACGCCCTCACCAACCTCCAGCGCTACAAGGAACTCCTCTCGCAGGGGATCGTCGCCAAGAGCGATTACGATACCGCGAGGCTCCGTTACGACCGTGACGTCGCCGCTACCGCCGCCGCCCGCGCCGCGATAAAGGCGGCCGAATCCGGCCTCAAGGGGGCCGAGGCCGGGGTCGAATACACCGAGATCAGGGCCCCCTTCGACGCGGTGGTGCTGACCAAGAACGCCGACGTGGGGGACATCGTCTCTCCGCTCGCCGCCCAGGCCAACGCCAAGGCGGCCGTCCTCACCCTGGCCGACATGAGCTCGCTGGAGGTCGAGGCCGACGTCTCGGAGGCGAGCCTCGCCAAGGTGAAGGTCGGCGAGCCGTGCGAGATCCAGCTCGATGCCCTTCCTGATTCCCGCTTCAGGGGAGAACTGCACACCATCGTCCCCACCGCCGACCGCTCGAAGGGGAGCGTCATGGTGAAGGTCCGCTTCATCGACAGCGACCAACGGATCCTCCCGGAGATGAGCGCCAAGGTCGCCTTCCTGGAGCGCCCGGTGGAGAAAGGGGGCGGCACCCCGAGGATCGCGGTACCTCCGGCGGCCGTTGCCAACCGGGGGGGCAGGAGTGTCGTCTTCGTCGTCTCCGGGAACCGGGTGGCCGAGCGAGCGGTGACGGTGGGGGCCAAGATCGGCGACCTGGTGGAGGTATCCTCCGGCTTGAAGGCGGGTGAGCGGATCGCGGTCAAGCCGCTGGAAAAACTGCACGACCAATCCCGCGTGAAGGTCCCGGAAAAGTAACCATGGAATCCTCCCAGCCCCCCATCGTCTCCATCCGCAACCTTTCCAAGAGCTACCGGCGGGGAAACCAGGTCATCCCGGTGCTCTCCGATATCAGCTTCGACATCGCCCGGGGCGAGTTCCTGGCGCTCATGGGCCCCTCCGGCTCCGGCAAGAGCACCCTTTTGAACCTCATCGCCGGCATCGACGCGGCCGACCACGGGTCGATAGAGATCGGCGGGGTGGAGATCTCCCGGTTAAGCGAGAACGAGCTGGCTCATTGGCGGGCGTCGAGCGTCGGCTTCATCTTCCAGTTCTACAACCTGATCCCGGTGCTGACCGCCTTCGAGAACGTGGAGCTTCCGCTTCTTTTGACCCCCCTGAAGCGGGCGGAGAGGCGCGAGCACGTGGTGGCGGCCCTCTCGGCGGTGGGGCTTTCCGACCGGATGGATCACTATCCGGCCCAGCTCTCCGGGGGGCAGCAGCAGCGGGTGGCCATCGCCCGCGCGATCGTGACCGATCCCGACATCCTGGTGGCGGACGAGCCGACCGGCGACCTGGACCGTGTCTCCGCCGAAGAGATCCTTCGGCTCATGGACTGGCTGGTGCACAGCTTCAACAAGACCATCATCATGGTGACCCACGATCCCCGGGCGGCGGAGAAGGCGCATCTCATCCGGCACCTGGAAAAGGGCGAACTGAGTGAAACCTGATGGGCATTCCCTACTCCTACAGTTTCCGTAACCTCTGGACCCGGCGGCTCACCACCGTGCTGACCGCGAGCGGGATGGGGCTCGTGGTGTTCGTCTTCGCCGCCACCCTCATGCTGGCCGAGGGGCTCCAGAAGACGCTGGTCGAGACCGGCTCCCCGGACAACGTGGTGGTCATTCGCAAGGCCGCCAACTCCGAGGTGCAGAGCGCCGTGGAGCGGGACCAGGCGGCGCTTTTGACCACCGACCCGGCCGTGGCCGTAGGCACCGATGGAAAGCCGCTCCTCGCCAAGGAGCTGGTGGTGCTCATCAACCTGAAGAAGAGGGGAGGGAACAATCCGGCCAACGTGGTGATCCGGGGGATCGGGGAGGAGTCGCTGGCGCTTCGCCCGTCGGTGAAGCTCTTCGAGGGGCGGCTGCCGCGACCCGGTTCGGCGGAGGTGATGAGCGGGAAAAGCATCGCGCGCCGGTTCCAGGGGTGCGGGCTGGGGGAGACCATCAGGTTCGCGATGCGCGACTGGAGGGTGGTCGGGGTATTCGATGCCGGCTCCACCGGGTTCTCCTCCGAGATCTGGGGGGACGTCGACCAGATGATGCAGGCCTTCCGGCGGCCGGTTTACTCGTCGCTGATCTTCCGGCTGCGGGACACCAACGCCTTCGACAGCTACAAGGCACGCGTGGAGGGGGATCCCCGGCTGACCGTGGAGGCCAAGCGGGAGACGCGCTACTATCTCGACCAGTCCGAGGCGATGGCGAAGTTTCTGCGGATCCTGGGGATGGTGCTGACCGTGGTGTTTTCGGTAGGTGCGGTGATCGGGGCGACCATCACCATGTATGCCGCGGTGGCCAACCGGGTGACCGAGATCGGGACGCTCAGGGCGCTGGGGTTCCAGAGGAAGAGCATCCTGCTGGTGTTCATCCTGGAGTCGCTGCTGCTCGGGCTTTGTGGTGGAGTGCTGGGGGTGGTGGCGGCGTCGTTCATGCAGCTGATCACCATATCGACCATGAACTGGCAGTCGTTTTCCGAGCTGGCCTTCTCGTTCACGCTCACCTTCGGGATACTGTGGAAATCGCTACTGTTCTCGATGGTGATGGGCTTCATCGGTGGGGTACTGCCGGCCTTTAGGGCGGCGCGGATGAACATCGTCGAGGCGCTGAGGGCAACATAGAGTCAAAACCTTTAGAACGCGGATGACGCGGATTTAGCGGATTAACGCGGATAAGGCAAAAAATCTTTGGGGTAAGACAGAGTCAAAACCTTTGGAACGCGGATGACACGGATATAGCGGATTAACGCGGATCAGGCATAAATGCTTTTGGGGTAACCCAGATTCAAAGGTTTCTAGTTGTGGTTGTTGCCTTATCCGCGTAGATCCGCTCAATCCGCGTCATCCGCGTTCCATTGCTGTTAGGTTTGGGCCTTTACTAGATCCGCTCAATCCGCGTCATCCGCGTCATCCGCGTTCAATGGTTTGTGCTTGTAGGGTGTTCATATGTTCTGCCTGAAATACATCCTGCGTAACCTCTTCCGGCACCGGCTCCGTTCGGTCCTCACCGTGGTGGGGGTGGCGGTGGCGGTGCTCGCCTTCGGGCTCTTGCGCACGCTGGTCGGTCTTTGGTACTCGGGTGCGGAACATTCCTCGGCCACCCGCCTCATCACCCGTAACGCCATCTCGCTGATCTTCCCGCTCCCGGTCTCCTACCTCGAGCGGATCCGCGCCATCCCCGGCGTCACCGAGGTCTCCTACGGCAACTGGTTCGGCGGGATCTACATCGACGAGAAACACTTCTTCGCCAACCACGCGGTGGAGCCCAAGAGCTACCTCGACCTCTACCCGGAGTTCGTCCTCTCCCCCAAGGAGAAAAACGACTTCCTCCTCGACCGTAAGAGCTGCATCGTCGGGGCCAGGCTCGCCAAGACCTTCGGCTGGAGGATCGGGGACCTCATCAACCTCAAGGGGACCATCTTCCCCGGCCAGTGGGATTTCGTCCTGCGCGGGATCTACCACGGGGCGGAAAGGTCCACCGAGGAGCGGGTGCTTCTTTTCCACTGGGACTACCTCAACGAGTCGGTCAGAAAAACCTCCCCCCGAAGGGCCGACCAGGTGGGCTACTACATCATCGGGGTGAAAAGCCCCGACAAGACCTCGGAGGTGGCCCTCTCCGTGGACTCCCTCTTCAAGAACTCGCTGGCCGAGACGATGACCGAGACGGAGAAGGCCTTCCACTTGAGCTTCGTCTCCATGACTGAGGCGATCATGGTCGCCATCCAGGTCGTCTCCTACATGGTGATCGCCATCATCATGGTGGTCGCCGCCAACACCATGGCCATGACCGCCAGGGAGCGGATCGGGGAGTACGCGACGCTGAAGACGCTGGGCTTCAAGGCCGGCCACCTGGCGGGGCTCGTCTTCGGGGAATCGATCGCCATCTCCCTTCTGGGCGGCATGCTCGGCGCGGTGCTGACCTTTCCGGCCTCGCGCTGGATTGAGATCGAGCTGGCCCAGTATTTCCCGTATTTCAGTGTCTCGAAAGAGACGCTCGCCCTGGAGATCCTCTCCGCCTTGCTGGTCGGCGTGGTCTCCGGCATCTTCCCCACCTGGCGCGGCGCCACCATCCGCATCGCGGAGGGGCTGAGAAGGATAGGGTAGGGGAGTTGAGTGTAGGGTGGGCACTCCGCGCCCCCACGATCTGAAGAGGTAGGTCGCGTTGAGGAACGAAACGCGACATTATCACGAGGTGGCGAAGGGGATTGTCGCGTTTCACGGTGAAGCTGTTCAACGCGACCTACTGACTGACTCACGTTCACTCGGGGAGGAGCCTGCGGCTTCCCTCACCCGGCCTTCGGCCACCCTCTCCCCCAACGGGGGCGAGGGTATAGGTTGGTTCACTCCCACTTCACGGGGAGGGACGGGGTGAGGATGGGGCGCGCGGCAAAGTGTGTCATCCGGTATGGTATTCTCTTAGCTGACTTTTGATTTTCTATCCAGGAGGGGTCCTTTTGAAGTTTCTCCGTTTTCCGACTGACAAGATCGTCTGGCTTTTGCTGATCGTTTCCCTGCTTCTGTACCTCACCGAATACTCCTTCTTCGGCCACGGCAACGACATCTTCTTCAACTTCTTTTCCAACGTCGCCTTTCTCCCCGTCTACGTCCTCTTCGTGACGCTCATGATAGAGCGCGTCTTGAAAGAGCGTGAGCGCGAGGCGATGATCAAGAAGCTCAACATGGTCATCGGGGTCTTCTTCAGCGAGGTCGGCACCGAGCTCCTTCACAAGATCCTCCAGTTCTACGCCGACGGACAGGAGATCTGCCAGCGCCTGCGTCCCTCGGTCAAATGGAAGGCGGCCGATTTCGATGGGGCCCGCGACTTCGTACTGGCCCACAGCGTCGATCTCAACTCCCGCCTGGGGGACCTGGCCGAACTGAAGGCCTTCCTCGCCGAGAAAAAGGGGATCATGCTGGCCCTTCTGGAGAACCCCAACCTGCTGGAACACGATGCCTTCACCGACCTTCTCTGGGCGGTCTTGCACCTGGCCGAGGAGCTGCAGGCACGCCGCTCGCTCACCGGTCTTCCCGAGACCGATCTGGATCATCTCTCGGGAGATATCAAGAGAGCGCACACGCACCTTCTCATCGAGTGGATCGCCTATCTCAAACATCTGCATGACGATTATCCCTACCTGTACTCGCTCGCTGTCAGGATGAATCCTCTCGACCCCAATGCCAGGGCGGAGGTGGTCTAAAAGACGGCAGAAAATCATTGCAAAATGGCCCGCGCTGCCTTATAAGTAGAGGCTCCGCTGACCATCACTACCCCCGCCTGGAAGGTAACCGCCGCTTGAAAGAAAAGCACTCATTGGCAGAACTGCGGCAAGAGATTGATGCAGTCGATGACCGCATCCTGGAGCTCTTGAATCAGCGCGCGACCTTGGTCAAAGAGGTCGGCGCCATCAAGACTGAGAAACGCAGCGATTTTCACGTTCCCAACCGGGAGCGCGAGATCTACGAGCGCCTCACCTCGAACAATCCCGGCCCCTTCCCGACCGACGCCATCCGCGGGGTTTTCCGCGAGATCATCTCGGCCTCGCTGGCCCTGGAGCAACCGATGCGGGTGGCCTTCCTGGGCCCCAACGCGACCTTCAGCCACCTGGCCGCCATGCAGCAGTTCGGGCTCTCCGCCCAGCTCTCCCCCGAGCGCTCCATCCCCGCCGTCTTCGAGGCGGTCTCCAAGGGTGAGGCCTACTACGGGGTGGTGCCGGTGGAGAACACCACCGAGGGGATGATCTCGCACACGCTCGACATGTTCATGGAGAGCGAGCTGAAGATCAACGCCGAGGTGCTTCTCGAGGTCTCCCACTTCCTTCTCTCCCGCACCGGGCGTTTCGAGGACATCAAGAAGGTCTACTCCCATCCGCAGCCTCTCGCCCAGTGCCGCAAGTGGCTGGCCGACAACCTCCCCAACGTTCCGCTGGTCGACGTGGCTTCCACCACCCTGGCCGCCCAGATCGTCACCGAGGATTACACCGCCGCCGCCATCGCCAGCGAGTACGCCGCCTCCATCTATAACCTGAAGGTGGTCAAGGCCCGCATCGAGGACCAGGTGAACAACTTCACCCGCTTCCTGGTGGTCGGCAAGAAGATGGCGGACAAGAGCGGCGACGACAAGACCTCGCTGATGTTCTCGGTCAGAGA
Organism: Geomonas sp. Red276; assembly: GCF_054784495.1. Classification (NCBI taxonomy): domain Bacteria; kingdom Pseudomonadati; phylum Thermodesulfobacteriota; class Desulfuromonadia; order Geobacterales; family Geobacteraceae; genus Geomonas; species Geomonas sp. Red276. The sequence goes on along the minus strand of NZ_BLXW01000021.1, from coordinate 25,789 downwards.
CGAGCCCGGCATCCTGCACCGCATGCTGGAGCCGTTCGCCAAGAGGGACATCAACCTCTCCAAGATCGAATCCCGCCCGCTCAAACGCAAGGCGTGGGAATACATCTTCTACCTCGACCTCTCCGGTCACATCTCGGATCCCGAGGTGGCCCAAGCGGTCCAGGAACTCTCCGTCTGCTGCCAGTTCGTGAAGGTGCTGGGCTCCTATCCGCGGGCGCGGTCATGAGGAACCCCTAGCATGCTGTTCTTCAATCGGATGGTGGTGATCGGCCTCGGCCTGATCGGCGGCTCCCTGGCCCGGGTGCTGCGCGAGAAAGGTGTGGTCGGCGAGGTGATCGGGGTAGGGCGCGGCGAGGCGAACCTGAAAAAGGGCGTCGAGCTCGGCGTGATCGACGGTTACTTCTTCGACGCCAAGGAGGCGGTCAAGGGTGCCGACCTGGTCTTCATCGCCACCCCGGTCTGCACGATCCCGGCCGTGGTGGCCGAGATCGCTCCCCACCTCGAGCCGGGTTGCATCGTGACCGACGGCGGGAGCGTCAAGGAGTTCGTGGTCAAGGGGTGCGAGCCTTTGATGAAGGAGGGAACCTTCTTCGTCGGTGGCCATCCCATCGCGGGCACCGAGCATTCCGGCGTCGAGGCGTCCTTTTCGAGCCTCTATCAGAACCGTCGCTGCATCGTGACGCCGACCGAGAAGACCGATCCCCGGGCGCTCGCCAAGGTGGTGGAGCTCTGGGAGATCGCCGGCTCCACCGTGCCGCTGATGGATCCGGTCCAGCACGACCTGGTGGTGGCCTCCATCTCGCATCTGCCGCACATGGTGGCCTACTCGCTGGTCAATGCCGTGGATGGTTACGACCGCTTCGAGGGTGACCTCCTGAAGTACTCGGCGGGGGGCTTCCGCGACTTCACCCGGATCGCCTCCTCCGACCCGGTCATGTGGCGCGATATCGCCCTCACCAACCGCGACGCCATCCTGGAGATGATGGACTTCTTCTCCGGCTACCTCGCGAAACTGAGGAACCTGGTGGACAAGGGCGACGGCGAAGGACTCCGGGAGTTCTTCCATAATTCAAAAGAGAAACGGGACGCCATCCTATGAACAGTTATACCGTCCGGACCGCTAAAGGTGTCCGTGGAGAGATCCGCGTCCCCGGCGACAAATCCATCTCGCATCGCTCGATCATGTTCGGCTCCCTGGCCCGCGGCATCACCCGGGTCACCGGTTTCTTGCGCGGCGAAGACGCCCTCTGCACCCTGGAGGCCTTCCGCGCCATGGGGATCGAGATCGAGGACGACGGGGAGAACATCACCATCCACGGCAAAGGGATCCACGGGCTTTCCGAGCCGACCGACGTCCTGGACTGCGGCAACTCCGGCACCTCGATGCGGCTTTTGACCGGGCTTTTGGCCGGACAGAACTTCTTCTCGGTGTTGACCGGCGACAAGTACCTCCGCGCCAGGCCGATGAAGCGCGTGGTCGGGCCCCTCTCCCAGATGGGGGCCAGGATCCTCGGGCGCGCCGGCGGTGAGAAGGCTCCGCTCGCCATCCAGGGCGGAAAGCTTACCGGGATCTCCTACGACTCCCCGGTCTCCTCCGCCCAGGTCAAATCCGCCATCATGCTGGCCGGCCTCTACGCCGACGGCGAGACCGTGGTGCGCGAGCCGCATCTCTCCCGCGACCACTCGGAGAGGATGCTCCGCTACTTCGGCGCCGAGCTCGAAACCTTCGAGGGGGGCGTCAAGGTCCACGGCGGCGTCGAATTGACCGGCCGCGACCTCGTGGTGCCCGGCGACATCTCTTCGGCCGCCTTCTTCATGGTGGCCGGCCTGATCGTTCCCGGCTCCGAGCTCTTGATCAAGGGGGTAGGGGTGAACCCGACCCGCACCGGGATCATCGACATCCTCCAGGCGATGGGCGGCGACCTCGAGCTGACCAATCCCCGCGAGGAGTCGGGCGAGCCGGTGGCCGACATCCTGGTCCGCTCCTCGAAGCTCAAGGCGATCGAGATCTCCGGCGACGTGGTGCCCCGCGCCATCGACGAGTTCCCGGTCATCACCGTGGCCGCCGCGCTTGCCGAAGGGACCACCGTGATCTCCGGCGCCGCCGAGCTCCGCGTCAAGGAGACGGACCGCATCGCCGCCATGGCCGACAACCTCCGCCGCGCCGGCGTCGAGGTGGCCGAGACCAAGGACGGCATGGAGATCACCGGCGTCGAGTGCCTGAAGGCCTGCAACGCCGAGAGCTTCGGCGATCACCGGATCGCCATGTCGATGATGGTGGCCGGGCTCACCGCCCCGGGCGAGACCCTGGTCTCCGACGTCGACTGCATCGCCACCTCGTTCCCCGGTTTCCGCGATCTCCTGATGGGGGTCGTAAAGCATTGAGCGCACCAGCCAGGTTGAATGGGGTCATCGTCGCCATCGACGGTCCTTCCGGCGCGGGCAAAAGCAGCCTCACCAAGCTCTTGGCCCGGCGGTTGGGGTACATCAACATCGACACCGGCGCCATGTTCCGCTCGGTGGCACTCATGGCCCGGCGGGCAGGCATCGGCTGCGAGCAGGATGCGGAGCTCGCCGAACTCTGCAAGGGGCTGAAGATCGGCTTCGAGCGCGACGGGGAAGGGTACCGGGTCATCGTCAACGGGGAAGACGTCTCCAGGGCCATCAGGACCGAGGAGATCGGCATCCTTACCTCCTGCATCTCGGCCCGGAAACCGGTGCGGGACGCGCTTTTGGCCATGCAGCGCGAGATGGGCGCCTTCGGCGGCGTCATCCTCGAGGGGCGGGACATCGGCACGGTGGTCTTCCCCGACGCCGAGGTGAAGTTCTTCCTGTCGGCCAGCGCCGAGGAGCGGGGGCGCCGGCGGTGGCTGGAGCTGAAAGCCCGCGGCGAAGAGGTCACCCTCGAGGAGACCATCGCCAAGGTTGTCCTCCGGGACCAGCAGGACGAAACTCGCCAGCATGCGCCCTTGAAAAGGGCGGACGACGCGGTGGACATCGACTCCACCAACCTTTCGATTGAAGAGGTGCTCGACCTCATGGAGCGGACCGTCCGCGCCCGCCTGCAGGAGCTCGAGCAGAGTTAGAATAGTCAGAAAAAGGCAAAGAGGATCTCATGGAAGTCATTCTCGCGAAGCAGGCAGGGTTCTGCTTCGGCGTTAAAAGGGCCACTCACCTGGCCTTCGAAGCCGCCGACAAGGGTGGCGAAACCTACACGCTCGGTCCCATCATCCACTCCCCGCAGGTCGTACAGCGGTTGGAGGAGATGGGGGTGGTTGCCCTCCAGGACGTGAAGGACGTCGACAAGGGGACCATCATCATCCGCTCCCACGGGGTCACCGCCGAGGAGCTGGAGGCCGCGGTCTCCCGCAGTCTCGAGGTGGTGGACGCCACCTGCCCGTTCGTCAAGAAGGCGCAGGAGCACGTGGCGAGCCTTTCGCGCGCCGGCTACGACGTGGTCGTGGTGGGCGACGCCGATCACCCGGAGGTGCAGGGGATCGTCTCCTACGCCACCGGCCGCGTCTTCGTGGTCGGCTCCGGCGAGGAGGCCGAGAAGCTTCCCCGCATGGCCAAGATCGGCGTGGTGGCCCAGACCACCCAGTCCTTCGAGAACCTGCAGAACGTGGTCACCGCCTGCCTCAGCAAAGGTGGCGAGATCCGCGTCTACCACACGATCTGCGACGCCACCGCCGTACGCCAGGAGGAGGCCAAGGCCCTGGCCGGCAAGGTCGACTGCATGATCGTGATCGGCGGCTACAACTCCGCCAACACCAAGCGCTTAGCCGAGGTCTGCTCGGAACTTTTGCCGCGCACCCACCACATCGAGATCGCCAGCCAGCTCGACCCGGCCTGGTTCGACGGTGTCGAGAAGGTCGGGGTCACCGCGGGGGCCTCGACTCCGAAATGGCTGATCGACGAGGTCATGGACAGGATTAAAGAAATCGACCGAGAAAGAGGTTGACACATTTTTCATATGTGCTAAATTAGCCCGATTTTACAGGGAGAATAAACTAGGGGGTACAGGCTCTGATGGGTGATGAAAAACAGATGTACAAGAAAAAAGATATGCCGATTAGGCGGTTACACGATAACGACGAGGATATGGAGCAGTCCGAGCAGGGCGGCGAGTTCGCCGACCTCTTTCAGGATAGCCTGAGGCAGCCGCAGAGCGGCGAAGTCGTCAAGGCGGTGGTCGTTCAGATCGAGCAGGACGTGGTGCTGGTCGATGTCGGTTACAAGTCCGAAGGCGCCATCCGCATCGCCGAGTTCATCGACGAGAACGGCGACCTGACCGTCAAGGTCGGCGACGAAGTCAACGTCTACTTCGAGCGCGGTGAGAACATCCGCGGCCACATGGTCCTCTCCAAGAAGAAAGCCGACTCCCAGGTTGCCTGGGAGAAGATCGCCGCTGCCGGCGAAGGCGGTGTCATCGAAGGGCGTATCACCGGCAAGGTGAAGGGCGGCATGACCGTCGATGTCGGGGTCGAGGCTTTCCTCCCCGCTTCCCAGGTCGACCTCCGTCCCGGCGGCAACATGGACCGCTTCATCGGCCAGAGCTACCAGTTCCGCATCCTCAAGATGAACAGAAAGCGCGGCAACCTTGTCCTTTCCCGTCGCGTGCTGCTCGAAGAGGAGCGCGATAAGGCAAGGACCGAGACCCTCGCCACCCTCAAGGAAGGCGACATCGTCAACGGCGTCGTGAAGAACATCGCCGAGTACGGTGCCTTCGTCGACCTGGGCGGCGTGGATGGCCTGCTGCACGTAACCGACATGTCCTGGGGCCGTCTGGGCCACCCGTCCGAAATGGTCAAGGTGGGCGACACCGTCAAGGTCATGGTGCTGAAGTTCGACCGCGAGAAAGGGAAGATCTCCCTGGGCCTCAAGCAGACCGTGCCCGATCCGTGGCTCAACGTCAACGAGCGCTACACCGAAGGCGAGCGCGTCCGCGGCAAGGTGGTGAGCCTCACCGACTACGGCGCATTCATCTCGCTGGAAGACGGCGTCGAAGGTCTCGTCCACGTCTCCGAGATGTCCTGGACCCGCCGCGTACGTCACCCGTCGGAAATCCTCAAGGTGGGTGAGGAGGTCGAAGCGGTCATCCTGGGTGTGGATCCCAGCAACCGCAGGATCTCGCTGGGCCTCAAGCAGACCGAGGTAAACCCCTGGACCGTGATCGGCGACCGCTACCCGGTCGGCACCAAGATCGAAGGCCAGATCAAGAACATCACCGACTTCGGCGTCTTCATCGGCATCGAAGACGGCATCGACGGCCTGGTCCACGTCTCCGACATCTCCTGGACCCGTCGCGTGAAGCACCCGGGCGAGCTGTTCAGCAAGGGCCAGACCGTGCAGGCGGTCGTTCTCAACATCGACGTCGAGAACGAGAGGCTGTCCTTGGGCATCAAGCAGCTGGTTCCGGATCCGTGGGACGAGATCCCGAGGAAGTACAAGACCGGCTCCCGCGTGAACGGCAAGGTCACCTCCGTCACCGACTTCGGCGTCTTCGTCGAGATCGAGGAGGGGATCGAAGGTCTCATCCACGTCTCCGAGCTGTCCCACGAGAAGGTCGCCTCGCCGAAAGACTTCGCCAACGTCGGCGACGATCTCGAAGCGGTCGTCCTCAACGTGGATACCGTCGAGAAGAAGATCGCTCTCAGCATCAAGGCGCTGCAGTCCGCCATTGAGAAAGCCGAGATGGCCTCCTACATGGGCTCCCAGGGTGAGGCTACCTCCAGCTTCGGCGACCTTCTGAAAGAGAAACTGAAGAAGAGCACTGAGGAGTAGGTCAATTCGCCGGCAGGTACAATTTAATCAGCAGGACATTTGAGGTGTGACTATGACTAAAAGCGAACTGATTGACAAGCTGGTGGAAGTGCGCGGCTCCCTCTCCCGCAAGGAGTCCGAGGCCGTCGTCTCCATGGTCTTCGACGCCATGAGCGAAGCCCTCACCGCGGGTGACAAGGTAGAGATCCGCGGGTTCGGCAGCTTCACCATCCGCGACCGCGAGCCGCGGGAGGCGAGGAATCCGAAGAGCGGCGAGATCGTGAGCATCCCGTCGAAGAAGACCCCCTTCTTCAAGACCGGGAAGGACCTTCGCGAGCGCGTCAACAATCTCTAAGCGGTCGTGAGACCGTTAGCGGGCCCGGATGGCGGAATCGGTAGACGCAAGGGACTTAAAATCCCTCGTTCGCAAGGACGTGCCGGTTCGACCCCGGCTCCGGGCACCACAAAATACAAGTAAATACAAGTAGTTATGGAAGGGCTATGCTAACCACATAGCCCTTCCTTATTTCAGATGTAGATGTTGACGCAGATTTTGACGCAGGTGTGTAGCAGTGATGTCCCCTGGTCTAGCGAGACCTTTACAGGTCCCAGCAACCTAGAAGGTTACCGATTCCGCATAAGCGAGAAACGGCAGCTACGTATGATGACGGTTTCTTTATAGACATTGATATGTTAGCTTTGGGAGGGGTAACTACGGTTCAACAGGAGTGAATGATGGGTAATGCTGTAAATGCTGAGGATAAAGGTATTGTCAAAGTAAGTATTGGTCGGCTAATTACGATTTTTAGGACTTTTGTGTACATCGTATTTCACCCTGTAACCTTCTTCTCCAAAAAATTTCCAGACTCATGGACTAAGGACGCAATATACTATTACCTTGTTAGCTATGCCTTGTTCGTTTGGCAATTTAGCGCAGCCATTAAACATATTGCTCGCAAAATTGCGCCAAATCAGGATTTGACTCAACAACTTGAGTTTCCACAGCCCTTGAGTATCACAGGAATAACCTCGCAGACGTTGCAACTAACGATGGTTATAGTTCTGCCGATGTTCTTAATCCTAAAACTGTCCAATCGAAATTTAAAAGTACAGAAAGTACTGAATATCCTTTGCTATGTATTCGGGACTGCTAATATCCTGTTTATTATTCCGATTCAATTCTACATGCCAACGCGGTTCTATCATACTCAGTCGGCTGTGGCTTCCCTTCTGGTGTTTTCGACAATTGGGTATTCCATCATTTTGCTTGGCATATCAATACGGTGGGCGTTTCTGTTGACTGCAAAGCGAACCACCTTTTATGTAGCCCTTTATTTACTCACGGAAGCTTTAATGGTGACCGCTTTGTCAACCCTTGCCGTTTAGCGAACAATCGGGGCTACCCTCGAAGCACTACACATTCGGGTTTTGTACCGATCCTGCCAATTACCTATGTTGCCAGTAGGTATATAATATCAATTAGTTAGGGTTTGTCTTGCTAAAAGGGTAGCTCTAACTGGCTCAGAGGTGCTTCCTGTCATCGCAAAAGTAACTTGTTGGCTTGGTGTCTCCCCCTAAATTACTAAAATAACTAAATACCATAATGGTCTGTTGGGCTAACATGTGCTAAACAGATGGGGCTGTTGCGTCACTGGTCTACCCGATATAGACGGCTGTCTGCTTCTTGGCGCACCTTCAATTATGACGCCGCTTCGCTCCTCGTTGGGGTAGGAGGTTGGAGCATGGATATGGTTGGATAGGTCGGTGGTCGTTGTCGCCGTTAGTCTGGCTGTTGATGTCATCGTTCGACTATGGTAATGGTGTCCTGTCCTGTTGGTCTCGATTGGAGGATGGTGCTAGGGGCTATCAAGGCTATCGCCTTGTTCGGCCTCAGTCGATCATTTGCAAGCAAACGATCTCCTTCGGTCCGAGCCACTGAGATACAGGTAAGTATGCTTTATTCCGAGATGTTCTGGTAGGCGATTATTGTGGAAAGGTGGTTGGTTTTGCGTCAATGTTCGCGTCAGGTGAAGTTAAGTACCTGATATTATGTTGGTTGTAAGGGATATATACTCCCTTCTTTATTTATATTGTGAATAGGTGATGTCAGTGAAAGATAACAATAAGATCATACAAGAGGTGCTAAAGGATTTGTTGGTAGCTAGAATGGATCTGCAACCAGGTGAGTTTTTATACCATAGTATTGAAGACGTAAACTCTATAAAACGTAAGTTTACATATACTTTTATGATAAGATCTTTGATGCAAAAGCCATCGTCAATTCCTTTGTCAATAGAAAAACTTGGTGAGATTAAGTTCGAATCTAATGAATTGGTAGAAAAATACAATTATGTTGATAATATTATTCCGATAAAAGGAAAGCTCAAAGCTTCATTCAAAGATGTTATGAGGTGGAAAGAAGAAAAGTATATAAACGTAATACGAAAGGATGTGGAAAATCATGTCAATATGTTGGTAGAAAGTGAGCTAGCCCTCGTAACTGGTACAAACGAAGGTGACTCATCTGTTCATAATTCAATTGGTGATGTTAATGATGAATATTTGTATTATCTGAAACATGTATTTAAGTACCAGCTTGAGTTTGCTTTGCGAACAAAGAACATAACCGGTCAGCAACTAGGAGTTTACACTCAACTCGCAGATCCAAAAAATATTGATTCTATTGTAAATGATATGTTATTTACAAAAGCTATACCTTTCACGTTTAACTTTAACCCACTGAAACCACTAGAGATTTCTCTCAAAGAAGTGGAAGCCTTCAAGGCTGATTTGGAACTATTTATGGAGTGCCATGCAGCTTGTATGAAAAAACTCGAGTATTTAGGTGCGCTTATAGACTACCCCAAGGATGTGGATGGTAGGTTTAAGTATCGTAAAAATCTTCAAAAATTGTTCGAGACCTGGCAGCGTTATCTTGATGCTTATGATTACAATGAAAGCGGCGTGTCGCTAGAGGAAATATACAAGAGACTCCATGGCAGCAAGGTGGTGTCAGATAGTGATAAAATTATTAAGTCGTACTTAGGCTATGCAAGGCGTTACATTGCCGCTGTTGAGAGTGGTACTTTCCCGCATATAGAATAAGGAACATTCCCATTCCCACCTTTCCAAATGCCGTCTAAGACCGCTGAGCTGGAACTCAGTCTTCCGAGACTCAATTCCCCGTACAGACCCCTTCCAAAAATATACTCTGCCTTCATACGAAGCTGGTTAGCCAGCAATCAAACCACAGGAGGCAGTAAACAATGAATGACGCAAAACACAACATCCCCGCAGTAGGCACCACCACCATCGCAAACCAGATCGCCGACATCGAAGAAAAGCTTGATGCCTTGAAGGGATCAACGGACCCCACCGACAAAGTGGTGATCGTAGCCCTTGAGGAGCAGCTGCAAAAGCTTAAGGAGCAGGACTGCATCGAAAGCACAGGTTCACCTGACCATCAGGGTTTGGAACAGAAAGAGGCAGATCAGCCTGAATCCAAAGAAGATGATCTTCAACTCCCAATCACGGATTTAGTAGCATCGGCAGCCACTGTCGCCGAAGTCGTGGTCCAAGTGAACACGGCAGCAACACAAGTCATAACACTGACTGATGACGATGCTGATGATTTCCTCGATTGGAAAGCAAACAAGCGTAACCGTAGAATCACGAAACTGAGTAAACCTTATGGCCAAGATGTCACTTCAAGGCGAAATACTCTTGTCCTAAGAAGGGTTGATTGCGACGCGATTGCGCCTGATGAGGATGTGCTGGCCTACTTGATCATCTACGGTTTGAAGAAGCCCAGTACTCCTGAAGGGAAAAAAGTTCAAGTTACCGAAGCCGACATCAAGGCGTATCTTTCGCTCGATTACGACTTTCTAGCAACGCCAACCCTCGAAGCTTTAACTGAAAAAGCAAAGGAATTCGGTGAAGCGGGAGATGCTGGCGAGGAGTAGAACATCCATAAGGAACGGGAGAGGGGAGCATTTTGCTCCTCTCTTTTTATAGGAGATTTAAATGGACATCTCGAAATTGATCGAGTTGGGCATACCGTCAATGGACGGTTACAAAGTGAAGCAACTGGGACCTACAACAAAAACTAAACCGCTCGTGCTGTCTGAGGACGAGTCCATGACCGATTATGGGAATGGTCAACGGTTTATCCACCAACACGGCGAGAAAGTGCTGTTTTGCAACCAAGAGAACTCATGGTACATCTGGAACGGAAAGACGTGGCAGTCGGACAAGAACAAGCAGATCGAGGTGTACGCCCAGCTCACGGCAAAGAGCATCTTCGCTGAAGTGGAAAAACAGAAGGACCCAAAGTATAAATCAGATCTCCAGAAGTGGGGACGGAAGAGTCTCGATAATGCCAAACTAAAGAAGATGCTCCTGTCAGCAAATGTCCATTTACCGGTTTCATCTGAACAGTTTGATACTCATGGGTGGCTTTTGAACGTTGGCAACGGGACGGTGGACTTGAAGGCCGGCAAACGCTTACCCCATAGGCGGGAGGATCTTAACAGTAAGATAACTAAGGTTGAGTACCATGAGGATGCTGTCAGCCCTGTTTGGTTGGATTTCTTGGACCGGATCTTTGCCGGGAATGTTGACCTGATTCGTTTTGTGCAGAAGATGGTTGGGTATTGTTTGACCGGGGATGTTAGCGAGAAGTGCTTCTTTGTCCTCCTCGGGGAGAATGGGGATAATGGCAAGACGGTTTTTATAAATGTCCTGATGTCGCTGTTGTCGGAGTACGGGACTAACATGCCGATTGATACGTTGTTGCAGAAGAAGCCTGGTAGTCAGAGCAATGATATTGTTCGACTTAAAGGTGCGCGGTTTATATCGTGCTCCGAAGCCAACAGGCAGTACAACTTTGATGAAGCTCTGGTGAAGAGGTTGACCGGTAGCGACCCGATCACGGCGAGAGCATTGTACAAGGACTACATAACTTTTACGCCAGTTGGGAAGATAGTCATTGCGACCAATCGGATGCCGAGGTTCGATAAGACCGATAGAGCTTTTGATAGCCGATTGAAGATGATCCCCTTTGATGTGACCATCCCGAAAGAAGAACAGGACAGGACGCTATTTGACAAACTAATGGAGCAGGCGGATGGTATCCTGGCGTGGGCCGTAAAGGGGTGCTTGATGTGGCAAAATGAAGGCCTGGGGCCTGTTCCAACTGAGGCAATACCGGAGGGAGGGGTCCAGCTAGTATGTAGCGTAGAGGGATTTCTCGCGACATGCTGTGACCATGGAGCCAACCTGACTGTCTCCCACGCGGATCTCTATAGGACGTATCTCTTGTACCACCAGACCATCGGTGATGGGACTCAGCCTTTAGCGAGCAGCGCGATGGGGACAGAACTAAGCCGGTTAGGTATCCCCGTTGGGCATGATAGAGATGGCAATTACCGAGTGGGTATTGATCTTAAGCCAGCAGTAAAAGAAGCCCAACGGTAACAGCCGGGATGCTAAATCTTAGAGCTGATAACAAGAAGGCTCCCCCAACGGAGCCTTTTCTCATTGTTCAACCGGTACTACTGATCTCTATGTGAACCCTGTGAAGGCTAAAGTCAGAAAAAAATATATTTTTTTATATGAAGTAATAATTTTTTAAAATTTTAAGTTATTCCCTTCACAGCCTTCACGGAAGAGTGCCTGGGTCCAATACTGTTTCTCCCGATAGCGATAATCCCTGAGAGAGCAATATCCACAAATATTGCGATTGTTGAGAATTATTCCCAACTTGAACTTTTGCGCTAACAGCTATTATGTAACATTCGCTAGTCCCATAAATGGGAAAAGCAATATCACCGAGATATTGCCAAGTCAGAAATTGCTATTAATTATGGTTACTCCAAAACCCCATGCTCTGAGTTCAAAATACTGGTTCAACCCGGAGCATTCTTTATCCCTGGTCTAGTATCGCCATTACGCCCATCTTGGCCGCTACCAGTCATGCTCTTACGGTAATGGCTATCCTTCTCTGTTCTCCCCCTGGGTGCAACCGATAGGACTGACTTTGATCCTCCCTCTGTCCTGATCCCTAGGAGATTTGGCAGCGTTGAGGCTGCCCTCTATACGGGTCAGAGCTAATAGCCTTTCGTCGTTATTCCCGATATGGAACGTCAGCTCCGACGCTGACCTCTATGGTGGTGCTTCTCCTCAAGGCTGATGCCCTATATCCATACTACGCGTTCCCTTGCCCATGCTCGCTCTCTTGTTATGTTAATAACTACCTGCAAAAAAAGAAGTGAAAATTGTAAATCGTCTTACGTTTTAAGGCCCAGAAAACAATTTGGGCTGCTGGGAAATGAATCAATAAATGATGATTGATTTCACGGATCTTTGAGTAAATGTAGAAGAAAGACCCGACCAAGTGTCCAACCAGAGCAGTTTTTCATCTAGAGCAGTATTGCCCCTTATTAACAGGTAACTGGTCAATGATCAGAAATCCATAAATAAGGTTGGTAACAAAAATGAACGAAGTAGTACAAATCACAGATGCAGCGAAGAAAGTCAAAGATTATGAAGGGTACGCAATAACCAAAAACGGAGTGGTGTATAGCCTACCAAGAAAAGGGGTAAAGAAACCTCGCCTGATGAAGCCAATCGCGAATATGAAGGCTGATTACCTCAGGGTTGCCCTTAGCAAAAATGGCAAAAACGAATTGGTCTACGTACACAGGCTGGTAGCCGAAGCTTATATTCCCAATCCACTAAATAAACCCATGGTAAATCATAAAAATGGGGTCAAGACGGACAATAGGGTGGAAAATCTTGAATGGGTAACTGGTGAGGAGAATAGGCTTCATGCGTTTGAGTTGGGGTTATATCCAATGCAGAAGATTCACCCGTCTCAGAAGAAAGATGTTTATGATATGGTGGTTAAAGGTGTTCCAGTAAAAAAGGTAGCAGAGATATATGGGCTTAAACCTAATAGTGTTTATACGCTAGTTAGCCGCTTTAGAGTGGCGCAGTTAAGGCTGGCAGCATAGCCAGATCGTGAGGAGGTGTGGAGCAAAATCCCCACCTCTTTTCGTTTAACATAATGTTCCTAATAGCGATAAGAACCCATCAAGTCAGACCAATAGCCAGATTCCATATGTTGGCTCCACTAGTTGCCAAACCGAACCCCAGCCTTGGTGTGGCTGGGCAGGTAAAGATCTGCTAGAAGTCAAATATGGAAGCTTGATGGTGCCTCACTCTTGGAATAGGGCAGAACCATTATAATCAACGAAAGACTCCAGCATAAACCTAAGACCATTCCTCTTCCAAGAGCAATCTCTTTGTGATATAAGAGGCCACAATGAAGATGAGAGGGTCTTATTTAATTCGCTAAGATAGGTTGAGGCTAAGGAGGTGTTCAATGTATGGACGAGAGCCAAATGATTTCACAGCAGACATCCAACTGTCAGATCAAGATATTCTAGACCTAAGGTTGCTTATAGCATCGCAACGGAAAAGATTAGTGAGATTATCCTTGGAAATAAGAAGGATGGGCGAATGTAGAGAGGGGAAGCGCGCTAACCTTCTAGATCAGTTGCACCGTGAACGAGTTGCTTTGGAGGATATGGAATATGCTCATATTGTTGCGGTAAAAAATAACACAAAATACATGGATACGCAGTGCCAATATTCAATTGAGTTAGAAGAATTGTACTTCGAAGACCTAGAAAGAATTAACGCCAAAATTGCGGCTTTAAAGGCCCAAGATGAGCCTGAATTTCTCCTTGTTCGAATTCGTAATATGCTTGCTGATTTCATGGGCCAAGTTGAATTAAGAATGATAAGTGAAGATAGACAAAAAAGATATATGTCAGGAAAAGGGATTGCCGGTTCAAAAGTAGATGACCGTTGCATGGACCTCACCAAGGCAAGGTTGTCATAACCTTTAATTGACTATCACCACTCGAAATATAGGTAAAATTTGGTGATCCCACTTCAGTGAAGGGATAATCACCCGATACCGGAGAAAACTATGAAATCAGAGGGCGTTCGAAGGCTGTCACTGCTTATTGGAACTATTTGCTGTGTCCTGTGGGCTATTTTTGCCATAGTTCTCGTGACGGACGCTCTGCGCAGGACGCCCATTGGATATGACGATTTGTTTGTCGCGGTGTTTGGATTAGGCATCACTTTCTTCGGTCCCTACTTTCTGGTAAGGGGTATAGCGTGGGTCGTGGAAGGTTTCAAGTCTGGTGATGCAAAATAAGGCTTGTAGTAATATTTGTATTGCTAGGCCCAGCCCTTGAGGTATCCCTTTGTGCAATAAGACCCTATCCATGCCAGACCAGGAGCATCACCATGATACTCTACCAGAAAAAAATAACAGGAATCCGTCTCCTTGTTTGACAATTGGTAAAGTGTTTGAATGTCCGCGCCCTAAACGGGAGGAGGAGTTATGAACATTGATTCGAACCCGGATAACGCTGATTGGCTACAAATAATGCGAGCTAAACGCATTGCTGAACAAATTCCCAATGGGAAGCAAATATGGGAAGCGGCGCTCAGAGAAGCAAATGGCAGTAAGAGCGGTGCACTCATGGCATTTTACAACCTTTTGTCTGAGGCAGGAGTTGATTACGAAGCCTACCTTAAAGGTTTGCATCCACCTAACAACCCTCGGATAAAGGGAGATGGTTTCATGTCGATTTCTGATCACTTTCTTAAGTTAGGTGCCAAAGCTCAGGAAGGGAGTAAACCTCGTTGTCACCTTTTAACGCATGGGGGCAAAAGGGAGGTTGCACAGCGGTTAGCTCAGTTAATCACAGGCGTTGGTACAGTCAACTGCACAGACAGATGGATGCCAGTAGGTTTCGATGAAATAACTGAGGCTGAGTTAGATAAGGCTGAAAACCTTCTTGGTAAAGAACACCGAGATGAACTGCGAAACTGGTGGCTGAAGGCCGGTGGTCCAAAAACGAGGACTCCTAACTGGGATATTGTCAGTACATGCACCGTCAATGGTAAAAAAGGTTTTTTGCTCATTGAGGCTAAGGCTCATGTTAATGAGCTGAAAAATGAAGTGAAAGGTAAACAACTAGAATCTAATGCTTCACCGAATAGTAAGCTAAATCATAAAAATATTGGGATCTGTATTGATGTAGCATCAAAAGAGTTATCCTACGCAACTAAACAATGTTGGAATCTTTCTCGTGATTCGCATTATCAGATGGCAAATAGATTTGCATGGGCCTGGAAACTGACACAGTTAGGTTACCCAGTTATACTAGTGTACCTGGGTTTTCTTCAAGCGAATGAGATGAAGATCCCATTCAACGAGGAAAGATCGTGGTCAGAAGAAGTTTTTAACCACAGCAAGCCGTTGTTTCCGCAGCAAATATGGGGCCTGGAACTGTCTGTGAATGGCCAATCTTTTATTCCCCTAATTCGGACTAGTAAACAGAAGCTTGAACTTTCATAGTGGTAGAAACATATGAAAAGTGCACCAAATATAGAGGAATATAAATTATGAATTTAGGTGAGGAATTAGTCGCTACATACTTGGAGCATATTGAGGGGTGTAACTTTATCCAACAAAATGTTTATACTCCAGATGTGCAAGGAGAAATAGACGTCATTGGGATTAAGCTTGACAATCCTAAGTCTATTTATGTTTGCGAGGTTGCCGTTCATTTAACAACTGGACTCAGATACGTAAAGGAAAAACAACCTAATAATGTGAACAAGCTGTTTGAAAAATTCTCGAAAGACATAAAGTATACTAAGAAATTTTTTCCCGGCTATGATATGCATTTTATGTTGTGGTCACCAATTGTAAAGAGTTCCAAGGAAGGCTCCAAGCATAATCAAAGTAGAGATTTAGAAGAGTTACAGAGTATGATCTTTAAAGAACATGAGGTAGAACTTGAATGTATTGTAAATGAGAAATTCTATGAATGTATGGGCGAGTTAAGGGCTTATGCTAAACAAAAAACAGAAGAGTTAAGGTCCCCTGTATTGAGATTGATGCAAATAGAAGAGTACCTAAAGGCCCATATTGGCATATGATTTAAAGGAAAGCCCTATCACCCAAACAAAGGATAGGGCTTCTCTTGCATCAACATCCACGACTATCAATGCACTGATATGGCTAACTACCTATACTTGCAAGCTTATCTTGAATCTCTTGCAAAAGTTGCTGTAACTTCGACACCACTGCCTCCCTATCCTCACCAAGGGCTTCAACCTTAATCCCCTTGATATGCTCCATTGTGCTGTCAGCCACCTTTATAGTCTTCTCAGTGTCCTTAAGGCGGGGCCTCTTGATGGATTTCTTAGGTGCAGACAATTTGGCAATCAAAGCATCGTAGGCTTTCTGTTGAGCCTTAATGCTCTTTATCTTTGCAATCTCAAGCAAAGCATTCCGACTCAGATCCTTGTTGTGCCGAGCTTGATTCCTTACCTCTTCTTTGATCTTCATCAAATCAAGGATGATCGAGATAGTGTTTTGTGCCTTGCCAATGATGTCGCCTAATTGCTCTTGGGTATATCCGTGTTTCTCCTTGAGGTTGAAGATGGCCTCCGCTTCATCTATCGGATGAAGATCTACCCTCTGTATGTTGTCCACCAAGGCAATTTCATCGTACTTGGCACTCTCAATGAAAATACCGTTAATGTGGGTATGGCCTAAAGCGCAACATGCCCTGTATCTCCTTTCGCCAGCAACAAGAATGAGTTGTCCGTCCTGGTCCTTCCTGAAGAGGATAGGGGTTAGCTGGCCATGTGCCTCAATTGAAGTTTTAAATTCATCAATGTCCGATACCTCTATGTTTTTGCGTGGCTGGTCTGGATCTCGGTGGAGGTCGCTGATAGGGACAGAGTAGAGCTTACCTTTCTTGTAGATGGGTTCTTTGTTCTCGGCAGTCATCGAGCACCCTCCAAACTGAGATGTAAAAATGTTGCAGGAATATACTCGGTTTATTATATATTCGCAAGTATTAGATGGGTAAGGCTGGGTCTGCAAGGAAAGTCGGCTTGTGTGGCAAATATGGAGGCATGGCTGTGTGAATGTGCTTTCATTGTAGCGAATTGTTGTGGTATAAGATCGCAGGTGTTGCGTTTGGAAAAGATCAGATCTAGTTATGAGGTGGTTACGGTGAATCTATCGAATGATGATGGTCTTTTAAATCAGCCAGATTTAGAGTTTGAGGAGCGGTTGACAGAGTTGTTTTCTAAAGATATTTATCTGAATCCTCCTTTTGAAGCCCCTTCTAGAACAGTTATAGGGCAGGAACACCTCGGCGTTGAGCGTTTTATAGAGAAAAAGTGTAAACATGAAATACAGTATATTTTTGAGTTTTTTCGAGCCATTATAGGCTGGATAGAGGCTAATCCGACCAAAAAAAATCTCGGGGAAGCTATTAAATCAGTATATGAATGGAGTGAAAGAGAAGAGCCAGACAGTTATAATCTTGTCAATACAATAGAAGGTCATTCCAGTTTTTTAATGGAGATATCAAAGAAAAACCTATTGCCGATTTTTCTTGTGGCTCCGAAGGGGTCGGGAAAAACATTTTATCTAAATTACATTCTGAATAACTACACTTCTGACCTCTATGATAAAGGAATTATTTGGTATCGAGCGGATTTGGCGAAGGTCTATGAACATAAGATAAAAATAAAGCAGACTTATACAGTGAAGGATTATATATATGTTCAAATTGTATATGTAACGTTTAAATATCGGAATTCTCATTCTGTTTTTAAAGAAATATGGAGCCAGAAGAACAAAAAAATAATAAAACTATTATTCGAAAAATGGAACCAAAACAAAGAGTACAGGGAGAAGTTTAAGGCTCCCGACGATCTGCTTCATGAGTTCAAAGCTTTTGTGGCAAATGCTCTGAAAACAGAATCTAGGCGTAAACTGTCGAAAGGTAAGATTTATGAATTTGCTGAATCAAACAATTTATTTTTGACCTGTAGACTGTTGGCTGAGGCAATTATAGAGTATTTAGAGTCGAGTGGGTTTAGGACATTGATTATAGTAGATAGTTTAGATAATATTAAGTACCATAAGGACAGAGTAGTATATGAACGAATGATAGACGAAATTTCGTTGTATGCTTTCAGGGATGACAAGTTTGTAAATAATGAATATAATTTGTTGCTCTCGATGAGAGATGAAACCTACGCCCATCTTAGGTATAAGGCAAAGGAGCATTTTAATAACTATGCACCGGTTGAGTATAGAATTAAGGAGCACAACCTATTAAAGGTATTACAGAAGAAAGCGAGTGCTATTTCTGATGCTGCTAATAAACATTTTAGTTCAAAAAGAAATGATACAAAGGAAAAAATTCGCCTTTACCTAGATGTGGTGCAACAAGAACGTAAAAAAATAATACCGGGTTATGAACCGCAAAATAACACAGATGAATTAATGTCTCAGTACTTTGCTGAATTTATAGAGGAGGCTGACAGATTTATTACGAATATAAAAAATGCAATAAATTCAAGTATTGATGACAAAGAAAATAACATAAACGAAATAACCCTCCTTCGAAAGGTGTACAACAATAACTTGAGATTGTTTTTGAATAATTTTGTTAACATATTACTGTATAAAATGTTTTTTAAGGACAATAAACCTAAAATTTCAAGCGAAAGAGGATATGTCATTATTGAAGGCCAATTCCTCAATGGCATGTTGTATCTGGATTCACTAAACAACATGTCGGTCTTCGGTAAGTGTATACCTAATATTTTCTACTTTGATGAGAATAGAGATGTTGACGCATGGCACGGGCTGTGCGGACTGCGAATCCTTCAGTTCGTAAAAACCAAACGAACTGTTAAAGAGGTTACGGAGTATCTCTCTAAGCATTTTATGTACGATAAGAATCTGATAGAAGAAATATTGTTTAATCTGATGAACTTTGGCTTGATTGACTGTGTGTTTGTTCAGGATTCTAATGATCTCTATTATGTAGCCACCGAAAAAGCTCAATTCACTATAAAATATATTTTTAACGACCTTAATATTATGTATAATTTGGCGCTGGACACGCCCATGAATACTAGGTTCTCAGATAAAGGCGGTAAAAATTATATTGATATCCATAGCAATGTTCCTCGAATGTGGGAATACTATCCCGAAAATTGCATCTTAGCATCGCTGGTATTTATAAGGCATATTCTAACCAGGCATAATGATGAAATTAGGAGAATATCCCCCAATGAACGGGTGATGTTCGCTTTGCCTGCGCGGTTCCCTGAAAAATTAAGAGGGAAAATGATTGGGATTGCAGGTATTGTAAAAAACTTTAAGGATACCACTAGATATGAAAACCTTTTGGCCCAAGTTAAAGGCATGGTCTGAACCCTTTTTTAAATTGGCAACATTTTATATAGATAAGGCTTACATCTATCTTTTGGTTTTACAGTCAAGTAATTACTACAAATACCAAACTCATCGGCGCCTGGATATTAAAGTCTATCCGAAGATGAAAGTTGTTTTATACAATAACACAATATTGCCTCCAATCATTCAAAACGGTTCATTGCTCGAAAATGGATATATCCGTCACGTAATTTTTCCAGAGGATAGATACTATATATTAGTTAAATTAAGTAAGTATGACATCAAGTTAAACCTAGCAAGGATTCCGCTTAAACCATTTAATCACCTGATAGTGATCGCAGCAGTGTTGGTCTTTTTCGTTGCGTTGTGTGCCATTTACAAATTGGCTAAGTGCTTTGTCTGATAGGTGTTTAAGAACAAATGCCCAGTGTTGTGTTTAAAGTCATGTCCGACTGATCAGATGGCTAGGTGACCACCAAGGAGAGATTGTTTAACGATGACTGTAAGTCGGATAAAAGATCACAAAGTAAGAAGTGGCAGGGTGATTTCACCTTGGAACTTTAACCTGGGCAAAACGATGAAGCTCTCTTCTTGGGCCTTAAATAGGCTTCCTGAATACCTTTGGCTTGCCCTAATTTTGGACTATTACGGAAGAGAGCGCGGATTGGAATTAACTGCTGCGATTCTACATGATATTTCAACTTATGAAGAATCATTGGACACACCAAGATTGTCGAAGATACTATCGCTGCCTGTTAAAGAGCAAGAAAAAATATATAAATCGATTTTGAGAAATATAAGTAAGGAGGTTTTGTCCCCCTTGACAGCCGTAATAGATGGGGAAAAGAACGAAGTGTTTTGGTCATATTTCTATATTTTAAAATACTCCTTGGAAGAAAAGCTTTCAAAATTACAATCAATTTTAAAAGACAACTATTTCCATCAATCTAATGCAGCCACGGATGTTAGGTTTTTAGTTGTATGGAATATGATCTATCAGAAGAGGATCAAATTCGGCAGCGACTGCTCGGCGACAATTGAGGCGTTGACAGAGTATCCGATTACAAGCCATGAAGACGAAAAAATGCGCTCCTATCGCCCAATGGTTCGGGCGAGTGAAATGCAAATGGGAGAAAGTAATAAAGAATATTTAGAGAGGTTTTGGCGGGTTGTTTGCGCGCGGACAGAATGTAAGCTGTTTTTCATAGAGCATGAGGATGTTGATATGAATTATGATTCCTTTCTCGAAGATACTGCCGATGCACTAGATTATGTGTGGTGCAAGAGTAAGGTTGAGATATTGAGTAATGAAAAGCTTACCGTAATGATGTCATTGACTACCTACTGTTACAAAATTTTACATGAGGTGGTCACAAGCAAAATGGGTAAATCAATTTCAGCTAGATCCTCAGTGAGAATCATTGCTGAAGTTTTCATTATGCTAAAGTATCTTATAAAAATGTCACAGGAAAAACCCAACATCTGGAGTGAATACCAACAATATGGCATAGGAAAATATAAATTAGTATTGCTAAAAAGTAGAGAGGTTGAAGTTGACCCAGATTCTCATGTAGTGCCGGGGATAATTGAAGTGCTTGTGAATGAAGAAACATGGGAAGAGTTTATCGATGTTGATCTCAGGTATTTCGATCAAATGGGAATAAGAGAGAAAAGTATCTTTGTAGACGAAAAGGAGTTATTTGACTTGTTGTATGACTATGATTCAAGCTATGCGCACGGGCTGTGGGGGGCCGTTAGAGAAGCAGCCATGGTAAAATGTGAGAACCCTGCTCATAGGTTTCACAGCGTCCCGGATCTTTCGTTGAAGCAAAACTGTTCCGACGTTATCCCTGATATGGTCAAGCTTATGAAGCGGTCGCTTATGGTGCTGTCTGATCAGTATTCCCTTCCCCAGTGGTTTTGGGAGAAGCACAACTATGAATAAAACCTTTTTTTCTGATGAGTTAGCACAAATCCAGTATGGTTATCATGACCTGGTAATGCATGGGTTTGAGGTATTGAACTTAAATTACTTTTCTCACGAGAAGTGTTTATGGTTTGTTGATGAGTTATGTGGTTTTTGGCTTGAACGCAAGGAAATATTAAGGCACATCTGGAGCAGGGTTGTTGATGATAACGATTGTTTCATTTTATCGGCAGCCTTAAATTTGAAAATTGACAAAAATAACCATTACGCGTTTAGAGCAATAGGTGACTACCAGGTTTTGCATGATCCGTTTTTAAGGTTGGAAGGCTTGTTGAGAGCGCCATATGGAGCTGTTAACACTGAGGAAGTTGAGACCCAGTTTAGGTATATAATGCAGGATACCCTAAGCATTTTAAGGGAATTCCCGTCAGATTTTCACTTTATAAATATGGAACTAGTTTGGCCTTCGGAAGAGGATAAAATGGAGATAATAAATGCTGGCTTCGATGGTTTTATAAAGCATTTGTTCGAGGAGGATGATTCAAGTGTATTGCCTGCTAAATATCCAACCTATGATTTGATAGAAAAAAGGCTATTGCCCTGGTCACGTGTTGTACTGCATTTTAATAGCTCAGATGATGCTGATATATCCCTTGGGGAAAGGGTGGAAGCGTTTGTAAGGGTGCAACGTGCTGTAAGTGATAAGGTGACAGCAGGGAATGAGTATAACCGGTTTGTACTGGCCTTATTTTGCATGTTTTCTCAAGCAATGGACCCTATACTCTCCTGTTTGTCGTCCGGGTTGTATCCATTTTATCGTGGAGATGTCCCCGTTAGATATTTTTACCTCTTGATGCAAAATTTTATAGATAACGAAGGTTTTATCGATTTCATTGCCAAGACCAACGCTGCCTACTTTTTAGCAAACGGTATTGATCGTTTAAGCGTTAATAATGTCAGCTTTGAAGACTACAGTAAGTATATAGACGAGAAGCAACCATACTCTAAATTGCTCGAAACTCTTCGATGTGGTCATTCCGGTGTGATGAGATATAAGCCATCGGATATATCTGAGGCAGTAAAACCAATCCTAGAGATGATACAATCCGATCTTAATCTCTCATGATAATGGTACTATTGTAAGGTTGGCTTAAATCCCTTCTTTGTGTTCTTATCTACTCTCCTGCCCTTACCAACAGCTTTATCAATCCCTCCTGTATGTCCTCATCCCCAATTCCCCTAAAAGCCTTAATCAGCTTCTTCTCCCGATCAGATAGAGGTGGCCTATCATAGGTGTCTTCCTCAAAGAAGGCAGACGGTGGAACCTTGAGCGCATTGGCTACCCGTTGAAGCTTGTCTACGTTTAACATTGTAGATCCTGCTTCATATTTCTGGATTTGTTGGTAGCTCACTTCCACCATCTCCGCCAAACGCTCTTGGCTCATACCTGCATGCTTCCGTAACAACCTGATCTTCTCGCCTATTTCCTTACTGCTCAATATGTTAGCCATAGCCGCTGTTCCCCTTTGGGGGACAATACAACTAAGGGTTGTGGTGGACTACCAATGAGGATTAGATATATCTTGAAAAGTTCTAACCAGAGTTGTAGTATCCTCGGCATTTGCAATTGAAGAGCTTGGAGGGTGATGTGGCGATCATCAAGTGTCATGAGTGTGGAAGGGAGATATCCGATAAGGCATCAATTTGCGTTGGTTGTGGGTGTCCACTCGACGTAAAGACGGCAGATGTATCAAAAGAGGGTTGCGATGATGGATCGATGGTTGATGGAGATGGTCCGGCATGTGACCTAAATGATACGTCTAGGAAAGGCAATGTTACACCTTCGGGCTGTTTAGGTGGCATCGCTACTTTAGTTGGAATTGTTCTGTTTTTAATTTCCCCTAGCCTGAGTGTTCCTTATTTCTGTGCAATGGGCTTGCTTTTCTTTGGGACATGGGCGCTTCGGAAATTTTAAATTGCCACCTGAAGCCTGTGCCGTTGTTTCCTACGGTGATAGCTAGAATTTAATATATTGGAGGTAGTTTGATGAAATCCAAAGTCATTATTTGTTTTGCTATTCTTACCTTATGTGTTGGTGGGATAACCTGTGCCACAGCTGATGAGATTGGAAATAGGTTCGATGGTGGTGTTCAAAATGCAAAGAGTGGCTATATCGATTTGGCAATAACTGATTTTGAGGAAGTTATAAAGTTAACTGAAAATGATGTTAACAGGTTTTTTTCTTCCAAGGGAAGGATGATGGTGACCGAAGGTAATACCTTCAACGAACGGATTCTTTCGGCTAATGTGCGTGCCCATGAATATTTAGGTAAGCTATATATTCGTAAGTCTAACAAAGCTAAAAACAAAAAAGTATATAACAAAGGGCTCAAAGAGGTCAGCATTGCGTGTACTAGAGGCTCTTCTGCTGCTTGTTCATACAAGGATGAACTTAACTACTCTAAAAAGGTTGAGCATTTCGATATAATGAAAAAACAACTCAGAGATGGGAGTGGTAAACCTGCTAAAAACAGTGATACCAAGTCACCTGAATATAAGAAGCATATCTCGATAATGGCGGATGGTTTTGAGGTGGGTAGGCAAAATTTTATAGTTGGCGAATATGATGATGCTATTAAAGGATTAGATTTACTGCGAAGGTGGGCGCTGGATTATCCCAAGGAAGGTGAAATAGTCTTCCAACGTTCAACAAAAATAATATCTTATTGTTACCTTTATAAATACATGTCTACACATAACCCTAATTATTTGGATTTAGCTGACACATATATGAATATGTCATGCAAGCAGGGAGATAAGTGGTCATGTAAGGAGATTAAAATTGGAATTTTAAATGCAGCGCATAAGAAAGACTTTCTTACATCTGATCCGCAATATACTTTTAGGTCAGATGGAATTTTAAATTTGGGCGAAAGAGAAATAAGCCATGATACATCTGTATTGCTTTTAAATGCTGAATTGCAGGAAATATTAGGTAAGAAACCAGATGTAGTTGTTCTGGTCAATAATAACGAGTATGTAGACGGTAAATGCGTCAGAGAAGCAGTTACATATAATCCAAACGGAGAAGGTGCATCAGAACAAAGCAATTACTGCAAGAATTTGAAGAAACGTTACAAGCAATAATTAACATTATGTTCCTTGTAAGGATTGAGTTTAATTTATTCAGACCAAAGGATAGAATGAATATGTAGAAGTCGAACTGTTGGTAATCGCCACCCCACCCCCCAAATTAAGAGAGCCATGTCTATCGCAGATGTGGCTCTTTTTGCGTTTAAGGCTACCAGTCAGACCTATCGAAGAAGTCGGACCTTACGGTAAGCCAGTAAAAGGAGGAGTAACTATGTGTAAGGTCTACGATGTTGTCAACTCTCGGATCATGGAGCTGCTGGAGAATGGGACTATCCCATGGAGGAAGACATGGAACGTGGAGACCAACACCCCGAAGAACATGGTAAGTGGCAAAGAGTACAGAGGTATCAATGTCTTCATGCTTGGCTGTATGCCCTATGCCTCACCGTTCTGGTTGAGCTTTAAACAGGTGCAGGAAAGAGGTGGCCATGTCCGCAAGGGTGAGAAGTCGATGCCGGTGATCTTCTGGAAGTGGGTGGACCGCAAGGATACCGATGCTGCTGATAGTGAAGAGACTAATGGCAAGGGTAAGGTCCCGATCTTGCGATACTACAACGTCTTCAACTGGGAACAGGTAGAACGGATACCTTCACCGCTGACAACCGAGGCTATCACCAACCCATTCACTCCCATAGAACGAGCAGAGCAGATCATAGCCGGTATGCCTCTTAAGCCGAGGATCAACCATGGAGGTAATCAGCCCTCTTACTCCCCTGTCCTGGATTACGTCAAGATACCAGCCCCAGAAGCCTTTGTGTCCCCTCAAGAATACTACTCGACCTTATTCCATGAGCTGTCCCATAGTACCGGTCATGCCAGCAGGGTGGGGCGGAAAGGGATACTGGAGCCATCGTACTTTGGAAGCCACAGTTACTCCAAGGAAGAGCTTGTAGCTGAGATGGGTGCTGCCTTCCTGTCTGGAGTCGCCGGTATCGAGAATGGGACCATTGAGAATAGTGCTGCCTATATCAGTGGTTGGCTTAAGGCTCTTCGTGGTGACCGTACCCTATTGATCCATGCCGCAGCCCAGGCTCAGAAGGCCAGCGATTACATATTGAACAGAAAAAGAGAGGAAGAACAAACCGCAGAAGTATGATTATCCCACCAAATATCTCCGAAGTCTCCCAGTAGTATTCCTTCCAAAGAGATCGGCGCGCCGATGTTCTGAATGTAATTACCTGTATTTGCGTAAGAAGTTTGAGATTGAGTAGTATCTCTGAATGGTAATAGTTGTAATCTTTGTGACTGTTTACTCTGGTTGGTACGTATGCCATACCATTACCCAGAGGATTTTCTGATTTGTTATGTAGTTCTAACAAGTTGCCATCCTTTAAAGGCTTACACTCCAATTCACCGATTATCCTATAAAGCAAGTACCTCCCACCTGTTATATCCCGCACGAATCCACAGCACCACGTAACAACAGACCATCCTTCAAACTCCACATTTGCCCTACAGAGTCTTTTCTTTGTTGGACCTAGACAAACCCATTTGTCAACCGCCAAGGTTATTTGCCACCCCCGTCGCCAAAGTTATTTTCCAGTTTAAGCGGTCAGCGGGAGTTCCTGAGTTAAGTTGTCGTGGTCTTCTGAGGGCGGCTCCTCCTGCGGTATGACTCCCCC
>NZ_BLXW01000020.1:0-100052 GCF_054784495.1 Geomonas sp. Red276 | reverse complement strand
ATCAGTACCGCTTTAACCGTCGTTTCGATCTTGCTGCTATGCTTCCCCGCCTCGCTGCTGCCGCTGCCCGGACTGGCAGCCGACCAGAGCGGTGGTTACGCCTAGCGGAAGATTGGCGCTAATCAGGTTCAGTTATGCCTTCTTTGAAGTCATCGGCGCGCAATTCTGTTTCCTGCTGTTCGTGGTTTTTGCAGACGGGGCATCTCATAGCGCGTCTCCTTCGTCGGTTAGTCCAGTGGGAACCCTTGACGAAAAGTATGACGGCAATTTCTGCCTTGGCAAGGGGAGAGCCTCGGGAGGGGGCGCCCGCCGTCGCCGGGAGGGGGACGGACGGTAAAAGGCGGGCAGGCCCCGGTCGGTCGGACGAAGGGGACAGGCACCTGGCGGACGAGGGTAGGCGCTAGAACCGGTAGGTGAGCTTGAGGCGGAAGATCCTTCCCGGCCGGGGGATGACGTCCTCCGCGTGCTCGCCACTGCCGGGATCGCCGTACCGGGTGTCGAAGAGGTTGTAGACCGATCCGGAGACCTCAAGGCCGGGGTAGACGTCGCGGCTGAAGAGGGTCAGGTTGGTGAGCAGGTGATCGCCTGCCCCGCCCCCGGCCAGGGTCTTTCTCGAACTCATGTACTGCAGCTCGATCCCGGAGAAGAGCGCCTTCCGGTAGAGGGGGGCGATCAGGTTGAGCTTGGCCATGTGCCGCGGCGAGTTGACGAGCAGGGCCCCCGTCTGGTCGTCCCTGGCATCCTGGAAGGTGTAGCTGGCCCTCCCCTGGAAGCCGTTGCTCCACTTTCCTTCCAGTTCGGCCTCGGCCCCCAGGGCGGTCACCCCGGCGATATTTTCGAAGACCAGCATCCCGTCGTTGGGGTCGTTCACCTGCTTGATCATCCCGCGCACCTTGTTGTAGTACCCGGCCACCGTGCTGCGGAAGTGCTCGCCCAGCCCCTGCTCCCAGTCGATCTCGTAACTGCGGATCTTTTCGGGTCTCAGGGAGTCGTTCCCCTTCTGGTTGAAGTCGGGCACCTCGTAGTAGAGCTCGTAGCTGTTGGGTGCCCGGAACGCCTCGCCGTACAGGAGTTTGAAGGTGGTGGCATCGAGTGGCGAATAGATCAGGCCGGCGCGGGGACTGACGGCATCGCCGAAGGTGCTGTAATGGTCGAGCCTCACTCCGGCATTGAGGATGAGCCGGGAGGTGATGGTGTACTGGTCCTGGAGATAGGAGGCCCAGCGCCAGGTAGTACGGTCGACTTTAAGGTACTGGTGGAACGGGTCGATGTCGTGATTGTCGAAGAGCTGGGTCAGGTCGGCCTGGTAGTCGGCGCCGGCCACGACCCGGTGGTCGCCGAAGGTGTTGGCGGCCTTCACGTCGATCCCATACCACTTGTCGAGGGCGCTGTCGCGGTTCAGGACCGGGGGGGCGGCCGGATCCGCGGCGGCCAGCGGGATGTTTTCGTAGTAGTTGTAGTAGTCGAAGTATCCCCGGGCGGAGGTCTGCCAGCTGCCGAAGGCATGCTCGTACTTGAGATCGACGTAGCCGCGGCTGTCGGTGGTGTGGAAGCGCGGGTCGTTGAACACCGCATCGAACGAGGCGGTCGGGACCCCCTTGGTCCGGGTGGAGTAGGCCCCCTGGAGGGTGAAGTCGCCGAACGAGAAGGTGCTGAACAGGGAATGGTAGCGCTCGTAGTCGAGGTCGTGAGCCACCCCGTTGTTGTTGGCGGGGGTGTTGAACGCGGGGAAGTAGAGGTTCTTGTCCCCCTGGCTGTCGGCGACCGCCCCCGAGAGGGTGACGGCGAGGCCGTTTTGGAAGCGGTTGCCGTAGGTCACCCTTCCCTTGTAGCTCTGCTGGCTCCCCGCCTCTGCGGAGACCTCGGTCCCCTGCAGTTTCCCGTGCCGGGTGATGATATTGATGACCCCGAAGAAGGCGTTGTCCCCGTAGAGCGAGGAACCGGGCCCCCTGATGATCTCCACCCGGTCGATGAGGTCGGCGTCCAGCACGAACTCGTTGCCGATGAAGGCGGAGTCGTACATGTCCTCGTTGGTGCGGTGTCCGTCCACCAGCACCAGGACCCGGGAGTCGTATCCCCCCGAGCGGTCGACCCCGCGGGCCCCGATGTAATCGTAGTTGCGGTCGTTGTAGACATAGAACCCGCGCTGGGCGGCCAGGATATCGGAAAGGTTGCGGTAGCCGAAGGCCCGGATATCGTCGGCGGTGACGATGCTGACCGAGGAGGGGGCCTCGGTTACCTTCTGCTCGAAGCGCGATGCCCCGTACACCTTGGCCACCTCGATGGTGGTCAGTTGATCCAGGCTGAGCTCGGTCAGGTCCTCGGAACCGGGACGGATGTCATCGTCCGCGCGGCTGCTGACGCCCGTGCCAAGCAGGAGCGCGGCCGCCAGCAACAGGAGGCAGAGGGAGCGGTTTTTCGGAGAGCATTGCTGCATCGAAACCTCGAAACATCAAACCAAAGGGAACGGATTGCGGAGGCGGTACCCGGCATGGGCGGAGGTGGCGAGAAGCCCGGTGCGCCGCCTCGTGAAGAAACCTCCGGCCGCCTACCCGGAGCCGTATCGGCGTTAGCACGGAAAACTTGAGGTCATCATTAAAAGGGGCAGGACCTCAGGTGTTACCCTTTCCCCCCTCTCCCTCCAGTCAAACGCAGAGCTTCCCTCACCCCGGCCCTCTCACGGAGGGAGAGGGAGAACCTTTATGTGAGGATTTCAGGCCATTACAAGCCCTGAAGCGGAAAACTCCGGAGAGGAAGGAGGGAGGGGCGCAGGGGTCAGCACCTTGGGCGGGAAGGAAAAGAGTACCGGGAAAGGGGGCGAAATGTGGTATAAGCGGGCTGGCGGATCGACGGGGAGATCGGGATCGGATGTTCATCCAGTACGTAATCATAACTTCGGTGGCCTTCTTCGCCGCCTGCCTCAGCTCCATGAGCGGTGCGGGAGCCGGCATGCTGACCACCCCGGTCTGGCTCGCGCTGGGCTTTCCGCTGCCGGTGGTGGTGGCGTCCAACCAGCTGAACGGGGCGATCTGGACGCCGCTCGCCGCCCGCAACTACCTCAAGGGGCGTACTGTCGACTGGCGCCTCGTCCTCTTCATGATCGCCGTCGGCCTGGCGGGCGCCTATGCCGGGACCACCATCATCCGGGGGGCCAGCCAGCACCTCCTGCAACGGATCATCGGCGGCATCATCCTTTCGCTGGTGGTGCTGGTGGCGATCAACCCGTCGCTCGGAGAAAACGAAAGCGACAGCAGGCTGTCCCGGGCGGTGACCGGGCTTTTGGCCTTCCCGCTCGGGGTGTACGAGTCCTTCTTCGGTTCCGGCAACGGGCTCTTCACCTCCATGCTCCTCGTGAAAAGCCGCGGGCTCACCCTCCCGACCGCTCTCGGCTACTACTACCTCATCGCCTTCTTCTGGAACGGTTTCGCCGTCGCCGTCTACAGCGCTGGCGGCTACGCCGATGCGGGACTGATGCTCCCCTCCACCATCGGTTCGCTCGCCGGAGCCTACCTCGGATCGCGGATAGGACGCCGCAGCGGGCACCTGGTGGTGCGCAGGGTCTTCCTGGTACTGGGCGGGGTCCTCGGGACCAGGCTCGCCCTCGGGTGGTGAGGCTTTAGGCAAGCCTCGTGAGGTAGGGATCCCTGGTCAGCCAAAGCTCCTCCATCCGGTACATGTGCCAGTGGTCGTGCATCAACAGGTGGCGGACGACGATGTAAAGGGAGTAGGCATCGTACTCCGGGTGGGACCCGCTCTTTTGCCAGCACTGCTGGTCGGCGCCCTTGAGAAGCTCGAGCTGCTTCGCCCGGACGTCGGCGAACTGTTCCAGGGCTTCTGCCATCTCCAGCCGAGGAGGCGTCGCCGGTTCGTCCTCACCCTTGCCGGGAAGGTAGGGAACGAACTCCGGGTGCTCCTCCTTCAGGAACCGTTCAAAGCGCCCCAAAAGCATCGGCTGAACCTGCGCCAGGTGACTCACGTGCTCCGCGATGGTCCAGAAACCTTCCCCCCTTCTGATATCCAGCTTCTCTTGAGGGATGCTCTGCACGAACGAGGAGAGTATCTTCGGGGAGCGCCCAAGGGCGTCCAGCAAATCGGGGATATCCCGCATGGTGTTCTCCTTTGCGCTGCCGGGTAACGACAGCTTACCGAAATAATTTTACTCTCTTTCCCCCCTCATTTAGTACATTTCCATCCGGGAGTAAAGGGCGTTCACAAAGCGGTGCAAAGCAAAAGCCGATGTGCTATATCTGCACCACCACCGGCAAGATGACGGTACATTCAATCACCACGCAGGTTATGAGAGGAAGATAAGGAAGCAATGACTTCATCAAGCGAGGCAATCGAGCAGCTTCTCGACCAGGTAAAGCAACAGCAGGCCTTTCTCGAGATGTTCGTCCGCTCCTGGGTGAGCGACTACCGCTCCGGGGGCGGGACCATCTTCTGCGGCAAGGGGTGCCGCAACTGCTGCAGCCTGGCGGTCCACACCGGATTCGCCGAGGCGCTCGCCGTGGCGGCCGAGCTAGGCGAAGCCCAGGCCGGGGCCATCGACGCCTACGCCGTCAAGCTGCGGGAGCTGGTGCAGGGGGTGAGCGAGCTTCCCCACTACCTCCGCCTCCACCGGCAGCAGATCGGGTTCTGCCCCCTTTTGAACGAGGCCGGTGAGTGCAGCGTCTATCCGGTCCGCCCCATCACCTGCCGCTCGCTCATCTCCACCAAGGAGAGCGGCTGGTGCGGCACCGACTTCAGCCAACTCACCCCCTCCGACCGCGACGCATTCATCGCCAGCCTCGACCGCAAGGTGGTGGCCTTCCCCAGCCATTACGTGGCGGTGCTCCAGGAGAGCGGCAAGGAGTTCGAGGAGGCGGGTGCCAAAAGGATGCGCACCCTCCTGGGCTTCGCCCTCTACGGAAACCTGGGAATCCTCGTGCACCTCATCCGGCGGCACGGACTGGTCGAGGCGGCCCTCAAGGGGGGAACGGAAGCGGCCGAGGCGGTCGCCCGGGCAGGTTTCGACAACCCGCTCCTGGTGAGCGTCTCGTAGAGGAGGTGGGTATGACCCGTGATACCGGGCAGGAGGAGCCGGCCTTACTGGTCCGCGAGATAGAGGCGAAGAGCATCCTGACCGCCTCGAAGATCTATCCCTACGTGATCAATCCGTACGTCGGCTGCCAGCATGCCTGCTCTTACTGCTACGCCCGCTACATGAAGAAGTTCACCGGCCACCGGGAGCCGTGGGGGACCTTCGTCGACGTGAAGATCAACGCGGCCGAGTTACTGAGAAAGGAGGTCGCCAGGAAGAAGAAGGCGACCGTCTGGATGAGCGGAGTGTGCGATCCCTACCAGCCGCTGGAGGAGAAATACCGGCTGACCCGGCACTGCCTGCAGGTGCTCCTCGAGGCGGAGTGGCCGGTCGTGGTACAGACCCGTTCGCCCCTGGTGCTGCGAGACATCGACATCATTGGGATCGGGAAGAGTATCGAGGTCGGCTTCTCCATCACCACGGCCGACGACGACATCCGGAAAAGCTTCGAGCCGCACGCGCCCCCCATCGCCGAGCGGGTGAACGCCCTCGCGGAACTGAAGCGGGCGAAGGTCAGGACCTACGCGATGATCGCCCCGATCCTGCCGGGGGCGGAAAACCTCATGGAGATGCTGGCCGGGAAGGTCGATTACATCCTGGTGGACCGGATGAACTATCACTACGCGGATGCGCTTTATCGCAGGTTGAAGCTCGAGGAGAGGCGGTCGGAAGAGTACGCATCTTCGGTAGCGCACAAGATAGCCGCCGACTGCGAACGCCTGGGCATCGGCTGCACCATCGTCTTTTGACCTTTCCAAGCGACCTCTATCACTGTCTGAGGGCGCCCATCCGGGTGCAGTCCTGGACTCCCAGGAGGAAATCCCAGGCATCCAGGGTGCGCGGTGAACGCCCCTCCTCCCTGGCCTCCACCGCCTCGCGGCGCCTCATCAGGACCTGCCCCCAGCGGTCGGGGGAGGAGTCCATGAAGACTCCGAAGTTGGAGCCGCCGGGAAAGAACTCCCCCGGGAGAAGGTCAAGTTCGGGGTCGAGCGGGAAGGCCTGGGCCTGGTTGAGCCACCCCATGTCGTACGCCAAGCGGACGCTCCCCCGTTCCCCCCTGGAGAGGGTCCCGATTCGCTGCAGCGCTCCGAAGGCGGGGTCGTCCAGCCAGACCTCCAGCAGTTTCCCCTTGGGGACCCTGGCCCTAGCCATCCTCTCCACCTCCCGGGGGGGCGGATGCGGGGAGCCCTCTTCCGGTGGGGGAGCGCCTCGTCCTGGAGACGGCGCCCCAGGAGATCCTCCTTGGCGACCAGGGCGAGATCACCTACAAGACCCAGCACCCTCAGAACTTGAACGTAGGTCCCCATGGAGACCGAGGGGTCGCCGGACTCCACCTTGTAGAGGGTGGGGCGCGAGATGTCGGCGCGGGCGCAGACGGTTTCCATTGAGAAGCGCCGGCGGATCCGGGCGTCCTTGAGTGTCAATCTTTATTTACATTAACCACCAAAACCGCTACTTCAGTTTCCGCAGCGCAACGGTTGAAAAACCGCCGCCAATCGGCTTACCAGCAGTTTTTCCAACGCGGCGAAACGCTCCAACCACTTGGAAAAGTCTGCTCAGTCGAACTCCAGCTTATAGTAGATGTCCGCGCCGCTCTCGCTGCCGCTTTGGGTCTCGATCTGGATGTGGCGGAAGAGGTCGTAGCGGAGCAGGAAGAGACTGCCGCCGGTGACCAGCGAGCGGCCGTAACTGACGTAGAGCCGCGGGGTCAGGTACTTGCCGACCGTCAACAGCGACTGGGTGGCGGCGGCCTTGGAGGGGACACCGGTCGGAGAGGTGACCGGTACCTCGCGATACCCCATGCGGCCGGAGGTGGAGGGGGTGATGGTTTCCATCCCGAGGACGCTCAGCCCGAGACGGTCCTTGATCTGCGCCTGCAGCGACTCGGACTGCCCGGTCGAGAAGAGGCTGCTGGCGGCCAGGGCCAGGGTACCCGCCTGCTCGGTGCCGGTGCCGGCCGCCAGCGGATGCCCGAAGAGCATGTAGGCCAGGATGTCCACGTCCGCCATAGTCGGCTCGGAGTACAGCTTGATCACCGGCGACCGCAGGTACCCCCCCACGGTGACGCCGGCCTTGACGTCCCCCACCGTTCTCAGGGCGAGGATGTCGAGGGTCGGCTGGGTCACCGGGTCGTTGTTGTAGTAGATCCGCCCGCGGACGATGTCCAGGTCCAAGCCGTAGGCCCGGTAGCTCCCCTTGACCACCTTGATCTCCCCGCTGCTCGTGATGTGGTCGAGTCCCGCCAGGGTGAGATCCATCTCCCCTCCCAGCCTAGCGTCGATGCCGGAGGCCTTGACCTGCACCTTGTCCCCCAGCGCCACGTGGATCGCCCCGTCCAGCACCAGCGGGAACGCGGGCTTGGCCGCCTTCTTGGGGGCTCCTTCCAGCACCACGTCCGGACTCTGCTCCACCGCGCTTTGCACCGGGGGGCCCGCCACCAGCATCTCCGGAACCAGCACCGTGCCCCGCACGACCACCTTGTCCGGTCCTCCCTGGAAGGTGAGCCGCGGAGAGGTCACCATCTGGAGCTCGGGGAGGAACACCGTCCGGAAACGGTCGCCGGTGAGGGTGCCGCTGTAGCCGGCGATCCGCCAGCCGCTCAGCCGCGCCTGCAGTTTCCCCTGCAGCGATCCGGCCCCGGAATCCGCCCTCAGGGTATCGACCACGATCTGGTCCCCCTGCAGCCTGGCCGCGAGCTGGACGTTGGCGAGGGTGATCCCGGCCCGGGGGAGGTAGGCCCCGGCCTGGGCAAGCTGCACGGTCCCGTCCAGGCGGGGATCGCTCCAGATCCCCCCCACCCGCAGGTCGAGGTCGAGCCGGCCGTGGCTTTCCTGCACGAGACCGGGGAGGAAGGAGGTCAGCAGGCCGTGTTCCTGGACCCGCCCGGCGAACCTTCCCCGGACCGGACCGCGGGGATCGGGCGCCACCGGGAGACGGGCCGGGATCGGGAGGACCAGGTTTCCGCTCGCCTGGCCGTAGTCGGCGAGGGCGAGGTTGAGATCGGCGGTCAGAGTGTCGCCCCGCCAGGCGAAGGTGAGGGTGGCGATCCGGACGTTTGCCTTCAGCTCGCCCCCCTGCGATTGCCAGTTGGCCTTCCCCTGCGAGAAGACGGCCTCTCCGGCGAATTCCACCCGCTGGCCCGGGAGCAGGCGCCCGCGTCCCTGCCCGGCGAAGTTCCCCTCCAGGTCCAGCCCGGCCGGCAGCATCGGCTTGAGCAGGGCCGGATTGATCCCTCCCCACTGGACCGAGAGATCTCCCGTCGCAGGGAGCCCGAGGCCGACCGGCGCCGGCGAGGAAAGAAGGGCCCGCACGCTCCCCCCACCCTGCAGGGAAGCGTCCAGGGAGGCCCGGGTGCCTTGGCGGTTGCCGTCCAGCTTAAGGGAGAACCGGCTCAGCACGACCCGCTGTTCCTTGGCGGCCATGGTGGCCGACCCGGAGAGCCGCGCGGAGACTTCCAGGATCCCCTTCTCCCACTCCTTGCCGGCCGTCGTCCCCCACCAGTTGAACTCCACCTCCGCGGTGTCGAGCACCCCCTCCACGTCCCGTTCCTTTTCCCGGTAACCGAGCCGTCCACCGGCCACCGAGAGGTTCCCCCTCAACTCCAGCCGGGAGGCGGGACGCAGTTTCCCCCGCAAAAGCCCCCCTACCCTCCCCTCCACCGTGCTCCCCGCCGGGGCCACCGGGGCAAAGAGCGCCAGGTCGAAATTGGCCAGCTGGAGGGAAAGATCCCCCTCGCGTGGCAGCCGAAGGGCGGCCGGAGCCGTGGAGGTGAAGGTGAGGTGGGCCTCGCCGCTTCCCCGGGCCAGCTGCAGATCGGCCCTCGCCTCCATGCCGCGCCGGTCGCCACGCAGCATGACGGCGGCACGCTGGAGATCCACCCGCTCCCGGTCCCCCTCGAAGGTGCCGCTTGCTTCGGCGTCGAGCGCCACCACGACCGCCCCCCCCGGGAAGAGGGCCAGGTCGAGCCTGCCGGCGGCGGTGCCGGTAACCTGCTCACCCTTGAGCCAGGCGTCGGCGCGGGAGAGGTTCAGCCCGGTCCAGCTCCCGCGCAGCGTGCTGGAACGCGTGCCGCGGTTCATGGCGCCGGCCACCTCCACCCGCTCGCCGGGAAGGCCGTCGATGACAAGGGGGGAGACGCTGAAGCCGCTGCGAGATACCGAGAGCCGGGAGGGAGCCGCCAGGGCCCACGGCCCCACGGCGTCGCGACCGGAGAAGGTGGTGAGTAGGCCGTTCCAGGCGCCGTTGCGGTAGCCGCCGGAAAGCTCCATCCGCGCCTCCGCCCGGGAGGAAACCAGCTCGGCCTCCAGGCGATGGTTGGCCGCCGTCCCCTGCATCCCGAGATCGACGCTGTCGGTCTGGAAGCTCCCCGCGGTGACCCCGCGCAGGGATGCGGCGAGCGAGACCGGGTACTCCCTCCCCTCGCCCAGGCTCGCCTCGAGCTGCAAGGCGGCGGCCTTGACGCCGGAGACGGCCACTCCGGCCCCCTCGCCACTGGCACTCCCCGACCACTCCCCTTCGCGCCTGCGCACCCACCCGGCCGCGGCGAGCTCGCCGGAGGCCCCCGGGAGGAGGCGGGAAAGATCGCTCACCCGGGCCGAGAGCTCCAGCCGGCGTTCCAGCTCTCCCGCGCCCTGCAGGTCGAAGCCGTTACCGGCCAAAAAAAGCCGGTCGACCCGCAGCCACTCCCCGGCGAAGGCCGCCGCCCCTTCACCGTGCAGGTTCTGCCCTCGCAGGCGGCTCTCCAGGAGTTTCCCCTTCACCTCTCCGGCCGGCCTGCCGCCGGGGGGAAGTTCCAGGTTCCCCGCCAGGTCCAGGTTCACCTCACCGGGCCACCCCGCGACCAGCCGGCCGGGATTGATCCCCCGCCCCGAGAGGGTCCCGCTCACCCGCATCAGCTTTTCCCAGCCGATGACGAGGTCCCCCCGGAGAGTCCCGTCGAGGAGCTTGCCGTCCATCCGGGAAAGGGTGACTCCCCCCTTCCCTCCCCTGAAATCTGAGGCGAGGGAGGCGCTCTCCCACCCGGGCCCCCTGTTGGCCAGCGAGAAACTCCCCCGGTAATCGGCCACGCTCCCGGTGATGGAGAGGGAGCCGGAGAGCCTGGTCGGGCGCTTCACCGCCTCGGCGAGGTCGAGGTCACGGGCCTTCAGCCGGAGCGAGAAGAGGGGGTCGCCGGCGGTGAGGGTCAGGGCGCCGTCCGCGGTGACCGTCCCGCGCCGTCCGGGACGCGCCATGGTCACCTGCCGCAGGGTAAAGCCGTTGGAGGTCATCCCCACCGTCCCGGCCACCTTGAGCCGCTCCTTCCCGCGGTGCCTCCCCTCCAGGGTCAGCGGCCCGCTCATCTGCTCGGGAGCCCGGGCCGGCGTCAGGTCGCTCTTCAGGTAAAACTCCTCCATCCCCTGGAAAGGTTTCACCGCGCGGGCGGCGAGGTCGATCTTCAGGGAAGGGTGGAAAAGCCCGATGGCGAGGGTGCCCGACGCCCGCCCCTCGGGAGCCTGGAGGGCCAGGCGGGGAAGAGAGAGCAGACCGTTGTCGATGATGAGCGAGGAGAAGAAATCCTGGATGACCACCGGCTGCGCGTCAAGCCGCCGGTAGGAGAGCGCGTCCAGCTGGAGAAGCAGGACCCTGACCTTGAGGTTGGCCCAAAAGCCGGTCAGCCGGGGCCAGGTCAGGTCGGGAGCCTTCCCGGAGGGAGGGGTGTCGTCCTGCACCCGCACCCCGGTGAGGGCGAGCCGCCGCACCAGGAACTGGCCGTGGAGGAGCGCCCGCGGAGTCCAGGAGAAGTCGAGGAGATTGACCACCGCCACTTCCTTCCCCTTCTCGGCCCGCAGCCCCGACAGGACGACGTGATCCCACAACCGCCCCTGCACCTTGGCGATGGAGACCCTGAGCCCGGCCACCATGGCCCCCCTGGTCAGCGCGAAACGGGCGCCGGGAGCGGTGGCCAAAAGCCAGTAGAGTCCTCCCAGGAGGATGATGACGAGCACCGCGACCGGCACGGTTATGTAGAGCCAGAGCCGTCTCAAAGCTGGAACCCCACGGTGAAATGGATGTAGTAGACCTCCCTGCTGGTCCCGAGCCGCTTGGCCAGCGAAAGGTTGAGCCCGCCGACCGGTGTGTAGTAGTGAAGCCCGATCCCGGCCCCTTGGGCGAGGCGGACGTTACTTAAATCGTTGAAGGCGTTGCCCGCGTCATGGAAGAGGGAGACGCCCCACTTCTCGAAGAGGGCGCGCTCGATTTCCACCGTCCCGGTCACCAGGTCCCGCCCCCCCACCACCTCCCCCTGGGCGTTCTTGGGCCCGAGGCTCTGGTAGGAATAGCCGCGCACGCTCTGGTCGCCGCCGGCGAAGAAGCGGATCGAGGGGGGAAAGTCCGCCAGCGGGTCGGCCAGCTGGCTGAGCCCCACCCGGCTCTTCACGTGGAGGGAGAGCCGCCAGGGGAGCGGGAGCACGGCGTTGCCGTCCGCTATGAACTGGACCAGCGCCGAGTCGGAACCGAAGTAGGGATGGGCCCCCCTGAGATCGAGCGCGTAGCGGTACCCGATGGTCGGGCGGATGAGGTTGTCGAAACGCTCGCGGGTAAAGCGGAAGCCGGGGAGCACCAGCCGTGAGCCGGAGGTCACCCCGCCGATGGTGTACCTCTCCTCCTGCACCCTGATGTAGGGGGTGGCCAGCTCCCCCGTCCCCAGGCTGTGGTTGTAGTCGAACTCCAGGGCGGCCAGCTGGCTCACGTAGGTGGTGACGTCCTCCTGCTGGAGGTTGAGAAGAAAGGCCTTGGACCCCTTGATGTCGCGGGCGCTCGGGATCGTGTAGCGGGCGGCAAACCCCTGGAGATTCTGGGCCGCGTAGAGGGTGGAGTCGAACTCCTGCCCCTTGTGGAAGAGGTTCAGGTCGCGGAAGTGGACGGAGAACCTCCCGCCGGTGTCGGTGCCGTAACCGATGCCGGGGCGGATGGAGCGCCTCGGGGCGCTCACCAGCTTGACCAGGACGGGGACTTCGTGGTTCTTGGCCTTCTCCTTTTCCGGGGTGATCAGCACCTCCTTGAAGCGCTCGGAGTTGGAAAAGTTCAGCTGGGTCTCGCCGATCTTGGAGAAGGAGAAGAGCTCGCCCCGCTGGAAGGCGATGAACCGTCTAAGGTAGGGCTCGGGGAAATCCGTCCCCCCCTCGATGGTGGTCTCCCCGAACCGGTAGCGTTCGCCGGTCTCCAGCACGAGGGTAATGGTGGCCGCGACCTCCCCGGGGGCGATGCGGATCTCGTGGCGGGTGAAATCGGCGTCCAGGTAGCCAAGCCCCACCGCGCGGGACTTCAGGGCGCTCTTCTCCCTTTCGTAGACGGTCTGCAGGAGGATGTCCCCCGGGCGCAGCGGAAAGGTCCTGACCAGCTCCTTGATCTCCCGCTGATCCTTCCCCGCCCCGGACACGGTCACCGACACGGCGGTAAGCCGCACGGCCGGGCCCGGTTCCACGTTTACCTGCAACCGGTACTCCTCTTTTTTCGTCTCCCGGATATCGGTGGAAACCTTGGAATGGTAGTAGCCGAACGGCTCCAGGGCCAGCCGGACCTTCTCGTCGGCCTGCTTGGCGAAGCGGTCGAGCCAGAGGCGGTCGACCTTTCCCTCCCGCACCAGGCCGTAGGGAAGGACCAGGGCCTGCTCCACGTTTTTGAGGGCGTCCCCCGTCACCCCGTTCACCTCGACCTCGACCGGATCGGCCAGGGCCGGAGTCGCCAGGGAAAGGGCGACGAACATGGCGAGTAGCCATCCCTTACGCGGTGACAATGGTGGCATGACGGGCAGGTTCTCCTGAGGGGATGACCAAAGGCGGCAAATCCGCCGATTTCATTCCAAGAATTCTACCATCTTTCCCGAAAACCGTAGGACGCGGGCGAGTTCCCGCCGGATGCGGATCCTCTCATGGGACCGTATACCAATCGAGTCTAAGAACTCTCGCCAGGGCCTGCTATACTTGAGGAGATTCAAGCATGGCAGCCGGAGAACAAGCATGAGCGAACCAGGCAGTCCCCTCCCCGAATTCCCCCGTATCAGAGAAATGATGATCGACGACCTCCCCGAGGTGTTCCACATCGGGGAAGAGCTTTTCACCGCCGAGTATTCGAAGAACCTGTACCGGACGTGGGACGAGTACGAGATCACCACCCTCTTCAATTCCGACAGCGAGCTCTGCCTGGTGGCCGAGCACGAGGAGCGGCTGGTGGGGTTCGCGCTCGGCACCACGGTCAAAAAGCAGCACTCCCCCTGGAAGTACGGCTATCTGGTCTGGCTCGCGGTGCGCCCCGACATCCAGAAGATGCAGGTGGGCGCCCGCCTCTTCAAGGAGCTCAAGCGGCGCTTCAAGGAGCAGGGGGTCCGGATGATCATCATCGACACCTCCGCCGACAACGACGCGGCCATCGGCTTTTTCAAGAAGCACGGCTTCGACAACATCCAGCAGCACGTCTACATGACCCTGAACCTCTCCCGCCGGCACAAGAAAAAAACGGGGAAAAAACCATGAGGGGAGACCTCGACAAAATCGTGGCGGCAGTCGATCCGGAAAGGCTCAAGCGGACGCTCTTGGAGCTGATCGACATCTACTCCCCCTCCGGCAAGGAGGAGGACATCCAGCTCTACCTGGAAGAGCTGTTGACCCGGGCCGGGTTCGCCGTGGAGCGGCAGGAGGTCGAGGAAGAGCGCTACAACCTCAGGGTCACCATGGGGAAGGGAGAGCCGCGGCTGTACCTCGTGGGGCATGTGGACTCGGTCCCGGCCTGGGACCTTGAGGAGGTGGCGGCCCGCGAGGAGGGGGGGATCATTCACGGGCTGGGGAGCGCCGACATGAAGGGGGGATGCGCGGCGATGATCGAGGCGTGGCTCGCCGTGGCGGAGACGCTCCCCGAGGCGGAGCGCCCGCCGGTGGGGCTTTTGCTGGTGGTCGGGGAGGAGGAAAACGGCGACGGGAGCGTCCGCTTCCTGGATGAGTGCTCGGCCCCCTGGGCGGTGATCGGCGAGCCGACCGGCCTTGCCGCCTGTTTCGCCCACTACGGCTACCTCGAGGCGGGGTTCGTGACCCAGGGGGTGAAGAGCCACTCCTCGCTTCCCGAGCTGGGGCACAACGCGGTGGAATCCATGCTGAGGGTGCTGCTCCACCTGGGGCGCAACCCGCTCTTCCGGCGGGAGCAGACCGAGATCGTCTACTCCATCCGCGAGATGCACTCCTCCCGCAAGGGGTTCGTGGTCCCCGACCGCTGCGAGGCATGGATCGA
The DNA here is from genome assembly GCF_054784495.1 of Geomonas sp. Red276. Lineage (NCBI taxonomy): Bacteria > Pseudomonadati > Thermodesulfobacteriota > Desulfuromonadia > Geobacterales > Geobacteraceae > Geomonas > Geomonas sp. Red276. Next base: position 85,714 of record NZ_BLXW01000020.1, on the reverse strand, counting down.
CCTCCACCTCCCCCCCGACCGCGACCCGGAATCGGTGGAGGAGGCGATCCGCCAGATGGCGGCCGAGGCGAAGCGCCACATCCCGGGGCTCGATCTCAGCGTCGATTTCAACTTCGCCTCCCCCGGCTACCGCCTGGGTACCGACAATCCGGTGGCGGCTGCCGTCTCCGACATCTACCGGCGGCTCGGTCTTCCCCTCAAGTTCGACGCCTTCCGTTCCCACTCCGACGGGAACCTCTTCTTCGCCGCCGGCTGCCGCCCGATCATCCTGGGGCCCGGCGCGCTGGAAATCTGCCACACACCCGGCGAACGGGTCGATTTCGCCGAGGTACTCGCCGCGGCGCGCATCTATGCAAACCTTCTCAACAACAGGTTCTAGGTTCTACGTTCTAGGTTCTACGTTGAAACCAATGACTGCAAAAAACTTGGGGCCGGCGAGCGAAGAGCTTCGCTGAAGTCTAAGAGGCTTTTCAACTTAGAACCTAGAACCTGGAACATAGAACGGCTGCTGGTTTAATACCTGGAACATAGAACGTAGAACGGCTGCTGGTTTAATGGTTACTCATCTTCCTGTGACAGCGCCGGCAGTCGTTCATCGGAAAGGCCACCTGCATGTGGCAGGCGCCGCAGAAGCTCCCGTAGATGTTGCTTTCCATGGTGAAGGAGACGGTCGACTTCCGCTTGATGTTGAAGAGATCGGGATGGCAGCTCGAGCAGTCGAGCTCGGCGAAGTGATCGGCGTGCGAGAAGAGGACGTCGCTGCGGGGGGAGTTGGTGCCGAGCTTGAGCGGCTTGCTGAGCTTTTCGGGGACACGGAGGTCGGGGGGCGTTCCGTCGAGGGAGTTGATCGGGGTGATCGCCCCCTCCCTCAAGGCCGCCGCCCAGTCTATGCCGTTGCCGAAGGAGGCCGAGGGGAGGCCGTTGATCGCCTCGAACTTATCCCTGAGGAGTTCCGGGTTGGGGAGGTGGCAGCGGTGACATTCCTGCTTGGGGCCGGGCACGACCGAAAAGGCGACCACCCCGTCATGGCAGGCTCCGCAGAACTCCCCCTTCCAGTTGCGGCGCATGGTGATCCCGGTCTCCCACTGCCGCATGCTGAATCCCAGCTCCAGGTGGCAGACCCGGCAGGTGTAGTAGCGCCGGTGAGCCCAGTGCGGGAAGATGACCGGAGCCTTTCCCGCCTTGCGCGACCTAAGCGGCATCGTCACGTTGCCGTACTCCCAGTACGCCCCGTTGGGAGGAATGGTGGCGAGGACCCTGCCGAACTCTTCACGGTCCAGCGCGTTCACCTCCGGCACGAGGAGAATCAGCAGGAAAAGGAGAGGCAGCATTTTCCCCACGGTCCTTTTACCGCCCCTCCCCGATCCTCTATCCATGCCCCACCTTCCCGACGTAGGCTCAGTCCCCGGCACTGCGGGGAGAAAATCACTCTTTGGCCGGCTGCTGGTTCTTCTTGTAGTCGAGGAGATAGGCGAAAAGGTTCCGGCAAAGCTGCAACCTCTTCAGGTAGACCTTGCGGGTCGTTTCCTCTTCGGCCTGGATCGACTTCTCGAGCTCCGCACACTTCTCCAGCAGAGCCGTCAACTCCGGCACCGTCAGGCTCATCCCCACGCTGGTCTTGTTGCAGGTCTCCTCGAAAGCCGGCATCCACCCCGGCTCCGCCCCGACCTCGGCCGGCCCGGCCGCCAGGACGAGCAGCCCCAGCGAGAGCGCGGCCACCGCTACCGATCCTCTGGCGAGGAGGCTTCCCCTAGACCGGTTTCGCATGGCAGCGCTTGCACTCTGTCTGCGGGAAGGCGACCTTGTCGTGACAGACGCCGCAGTACTTCCCTTCGAAAAGCTCGATCATGGAATACTTGGTGGCTCCCCGCTTGACGCCGACGAAGATGTCGGGATGGCAGAGCTCGCAGCCGTTCCAGACGGTGTGCCGGGCATGAGAGAAGATGATGTCCGGCATGCCTTCGATCTTGGCCTTGAGGGCGAAGTCGTCCTGGACCTTCATGGTGGCCGGCTTGAGGGAGACCCCCTCCAGCCGGTCGATCGGCTTGAGGAGCCCGCTCTCCTCGGCCTTGCTCCAGTTGATGCCGTTACCGAGGATCTCCCGCGGCATCTTGGCGGCAAAGGTCTCGAAGGATTCCTGGAAGGCGGGGTCGCGGTCCACCTGGTGGCATCTCCCGCACCTTTGGATGTCGTCGTGGGAGTAGCTGGTGGCGCAGGAGGCGAAGATCCTGCTCTTCTTGAAGGTGCTCACCCCGTTATGGCAGGTCCCGCAGAAATACCCCTTCATGTTGTCGGCGGCGCGGATCTTGGTGGAGTTGGCAGTCATGCCGAAACCGATGTCGACGTGACAGAGGCGGCAGGTGTAGTTCTTGCGGTGCACCCAGTGATCGAACCGGACCGGGGCCATCCCCGCCTGCTGGGAATAGTTGCTGATGGAGACGCTTCCAAAGTCATAGGGAAGGGGCTTTTTCCTCTTAGTCCCCGCTCCCCAAACGATGCCGGCACCCGCCAGCAAAAGCAGGGCGACCAGGAGCACACGTTTCATACCATCCTCCTTTGCATAGAAAGGGCAACGACAGAAGTTCAGCAATTTTACTTGAACATTTATAATTAGACAAGACTTATCTTGATTTATTTCAAACAGTGTCACAAAATGGCTTTCACTGTCCCTCCCCCGGCTCCCGATCCGGGACGAATAACTATCATCCCCTTCAAGTAAATCCTTGCGCATCCGATACGTTAAGAGTAATGTGCTGCGCGATTCCAGCTTCAATCAAGGTGGTCCCCGTGTTGCGTCACCTCTCGTTTATCCCTCTCTTGCTTATCCTGCTCGTTGCAGCCCCGGCGCTGTCCGCCGCCGAAACCGTCAAGCCCGGCGACCAGCTTCTGTACGAGGAGGGGTTCCAGCCCCTCAAGGGGAAGCGCTTCGCCCTGGTGACCAACCACTCCGCCATCGTGGAGGGGGTGCACGTCCTGGAGCTGATGGGGCGCAAGGGGGTCATGCCGTCGGTCATCTTCACCCCGGAGCATGGCCTGGAGGGACGGGCCGAGGACGGCGCGCGCCTCGATGACGGCAGCTACCACGGCGTCCCGGTCAAAAGCCTCTACGGGGCGAGCAAGAAGCCGAACCCGGACGACCTCAAGGGGCTCGACCTGGTGGTGTTCGACATCCAGGACGTCGGCGTCCGCTTCTACACCTACATCTCCACCATGGGATACGTGATGCAGGCCGCCGCCGAGGCGGGGGTTCCCTTCGTGGTGCTCGACCGACCCAACCCGCTCGGGGGGAACTACGTGGCGGGTTTCGTCCGCGACAAGCTCCCCGCCACCTTTACCTCGCTCTACCCGATCCCCGAGGCCCACGGCCTCACGGTGGGGGAGCTCGCCTACCTCATCAAGGGGGAGGGATTGCTCCCCGGGCTCGCCAACCTCGACCTGTCGGTGGTCCGCATCCAGGGATGGGAAAGGTGGATGCGCTGGCCGGATACCGGACTTCCCTGGATCGCCACCAGCCCCAACCTGGCCAGCTTCGACTCGGCGCTCCTCTACCCCGGCACCGGGCTATTGGAGGGGACCAGCGCCTCGGAAGGGCGTGGCAGCAACGAACCGTTCAGGCTGGCGGGGTGGCCGGAGATCGACGGCCAGGCCCTGGCCACCAAGCTCAACGCCGAGGGGCTCCCGGGGCTTCATTTCGAGCCGGTCCGTTTCAAGCCGGTGAGCATGCCGGGGGTATCGAGCGCTCCCAAGTACAAAAACCGCGAGATCTCCGGGGTGCGGCTGGTGATTACCGACTACCACTCGGTGCTGCCGGTGGAGAGCGGGATCGCGGTGCTGGCGGGGCTTTACCGGGCGGTGAAGGAGCCGGCCCGCAAGGTCTTCTTCCACGGGGGCATCGACGACATGTCGGGCTCCACCGAGGTGAGAAGCGGCATCGAAGCCGGAATGGGTGCCCCCGCCATCGTGGCCAAGTGGGGAGAGGGAGACCAGAAGTTCCTGGAGCTGCGCCGGAAGTACCTGCTCTACCAGTAGCGCCTCCGCCCGCAGAAAGCCGGCCAACCGGAAAAACAAACAGGCACCTGCCGTTATTAGAAACGACAGGTGCCTTTTTTCGTCCTGCGGTATCGGCCGCATCAGGACACGTCTCCGGAAGGTAGGACAAGATGCCCGGGAAAAGGCAGTTCTCGCGCCCGGCCGCACCGCTCTCAACGGTAGCGGCAATCCGCCTTCTGCGCGATCCGCATCGCGTCCGAAAGCTCCGTCAACTTGAGATTCTTATCGCCACCGCTCTTCCGGACTTTAGCGCCGACCGCTTTATTTTCCCTCCCCGCCCCGGCGGCACGTGGTGCCCGCCCTACCTTTGCCGGCCTCCCTCCGGATTCACCCGAAAAAATCCGGCCGGACCGCTGGCAACCGCTAAACTTTCATGAGCGCCGGCCGATATCAAAGATAATGAAGGATAGAATCTCTTCCCGGGAGGCAACGATGCTTCTTTCCCGCTTAACCTTTCAGACCAAGGTGCTCCTGCTGGTGATCGGCAGCTGCTGCGCGCTCGGCGCCCCGACCGGTGCGGTGGCGCTCAAGAAGTTCCAGCAGACCTACGCGAGATCGGCGCAATCCTATAAAAAGGTCCTCTTCGAGGATTCGGATAACCGGATCAAGGCCGAGGTACAGACCGCGATGAGCATGCTCCAGGCGATAAGCGATCGCCAGCAGCAGGGCGAGATGACCCTGGAGGAGGCCAAGCGCCAGGGTGCCGACCTCTTGAGAAGGCTCAAGTACGGCGAGGACGGGTACTTCTGGGCCGACACCTCGGACGGCACCAACGTGGTCTACCTCGGGAGGGACGCCGAGGGTAAGAACCGCCTGAACGCCAAGGACTCCGACGGCAAGCTCTTCATCAAGGAGATCATCGACAACGGCAAGAAGCCGCAGGGAGGCTTCACCGAGTACCGCTTCCCTCGCCCCGGCACCATGACCGCACTCCCCAAGCGAAGCTACTCCCTTTACTTCGCCCCCTTCGACTGGGTGGTGGGGACCGGCAATTACGTCGACGACCTGCAGGCCATGGTAGGCAAGGGGCTGGAGGCCAACCGCAGCGAGCTCATCCACGGCGTCCTCGTGATCGTCGGCCTCACGGCGGTGATCCTGACGCTGATCTACGTGGCAGCGGTGAAGGTGGTGCGCCAGCTGATTTCCCACATCGGGACCGAGCCCGCCGAGCTCGAGCAGATCGCCGCCGAGGTTGCCGAGGGGAACCTCACCGTGCGGCTGAGCGAGGGGAAAACCGGGATCTACGAAGCGATGCGCCGGATGGTGGAGGGACTGCGGGAAGTCATGGAGAAGGTCAAGGAGAGCGCGGTCGACGTCTCCGCCTCGGCGGCCGCCCTCCACGACACCGCGGGAAGAACCGCGGAGGGGGCACAAGACGTCATGCAGCAGACCGAGACGGTCGCCTCCGCCAGTGCCCGGATGTCGGCCACCAGCTCCGATATAGCGCTCAACTGCCACCATGCGGCGGAAAGCTCCCAGCAGGCCAGCGCCTCCGCCCGCAACGGTTCCGACATCGTGAGGGAGATCGTGCAGGGGATGGACCGCATCGCCCAGAAGGTGAGGAACTCCGCCGGCTTGGTGGGGAGCCTCGGCACCCGCAGCGATCAGATCGGGGAGATCGTCGCCACCATCGAGGACATCGCCGACCAGACGAACCTCCTCGCCCTCAATGCGGCGATCGAGGCGGCGCGCGCGGGCGAGCAGGGGCGCGGGTTCGCGGTGGTGGCCGACGAGGTGCGGGCGCTCGCGGAAAGGACCACCAAGGCCACCCGCGAGATCGGGGAGATGATCAAGAGCATCCAGCAGGAAACCAGGCAGGCTGTCCAGGCGATGGAGGAAGGGGTAGTGGAGGTGGAAAGGGGGACCTGCGAGTCGGCCCGATCCGGCAAGGCCCTCGAGGAGATCCTCCAGCAGATCAACGACGTGACCGGCCAGATCAGCCAGATCGCCACCGCCGCCGAGGAGCAGACCATGTCCACCAGGGAGATCGCCGGCAACATCCAGCAGATCTCGGATACCGCCCAGATCAGCGCCAACAGCTCGCGGGAGATCTCCTCCGCCTCCTCACGCCTCTCCGCCCTCTCCGGAGAGATGCAGGAGGTGGTGCAGCGCTTCAGGCTGTAAGGGGCATCGCCAACGCCGTCATCGCACCCACCTTCGACCCTTTAGAACCTCCCTCACCCGCCTACCCTCTCCCCTATCTTCGTCTCCCCTCGCCCCCATCGGGGGAGAGGGTGAGGGGGCGGGGCGAGCGGACGCACGTCTCCTCCACCGTTTCGGACTCCCCGCTTGCAAATCCGGTATCATTGTAGTAACAGCATCGGCATTTCCCGCACGGCAAGGACCACTCAATGATCGACATCCAGGAAAACGTCCCGCTTGCCCCCTACACCACCTTCGAGATCGGCGGCCCGGCGCGCTATTTCGCCACGGCGACCGACGTGGAGGGGCTCCGGGAGGCGCTGCTCTTCGCAAAACGTGAGGGGGTCCCCTTCGCCATCCTCGGGGGCGGGAGCAACGTCCTCGTGAATGACGACGGATTCCCGGGTCTGGTGGTGAAAATCTCGCTGGAGGGAATGGAGTTCCAGGGGGTGCAGGTCGAGGTCGAGGCGGGGGTCGATCTGATGGAACTGGTCCGCAGTTGCACGGCCCACGGCCTCTCCGGGCTGGAGCCCTTGGCCGGTATTCCGGGACAGGTCGGCGGGGCGGTCCGGGGGAACGCCGGCGCCTACGGTGCCAACATCGGGGAACTCTGCCGCCGCGTCCGGGTGCTCAACGCCGACACCCTCGAGCTCGAGGAGTGGGAGACGGCGTCCTGCGGGTTCCGCTACCGCAACAGCCGCTTCAAGGAGAGCGGCGGGCTCGTGGTGGTCTCGGCCCTTTTGGAGCTGATCCCCGGGAAGCCGACCGAAATCGGGCAACGGGTGGAGACCACCCTGGCCAAGCGGGCGGCCCGTAACCTTCAATGCGAGCGGAGCGTAGGCTCCTTCTTCATGAACCCGGTGGTGAGCGATCCGCTCCTGGTGGAACGGTTCGAGATGGAGCAAAAGGTGCGCTGCCGGGACGGCAGGGTGCCGGCCGGCTGGCTGATCGACCGGGCGGGGCTCAGGAGCACCACGGTGGGGGGCGCCGCGGTCAGCCACCTGCATGCCAATTACCTGATCAATACCGGCGGGGCCACCGCGGCGGAAGTGGTGCAGCTGGCCCGCCTGGTCAAGGAGCGGGTGCTGTCCGCGACCGGGGTGGAGCTTCAGGAGGAGGTGAGCCGCCTCGGCTTCTCCTCCACCGACGACAGGCGCCGGGTGCCCGACTCGCCGCCGCTCCCGTAACGGCGGGCGATTTCCGGGGCCCGCTCGCAGAAGGCGCGGAAGGCTTCCCACAGATCCGCGAAGAGAACGGCGAAGTTGCTGTCGTCACCCTCCTTGGCCTCCGCCTCCAACCTGGTTGCCAACTCCCGCATCCTCTCGGCGCCCATGCTGGCCGCCGCCCCCTTCAGGCTGTGGGCCGGTCGGCGGACCTCCTCGCATTCCCGGCGCTTCACGGCAGGTGCCATCTCCTCAAGCACGCCTCCGGCGCTCTCGATGAACTTCCCGACGAACATCTCGAGGTAGCTTGCGTCCCCCACCCGCTCGAGGAACCCGACCACGTCGAAAATTTCGCGATCGGAGGGCTCATCATCATGGCCGGTCGCCGTGCCCGTCCCCACCCCCGGCACCTCCCCTTTCGCCGCCTCGAGCGGGACCTCCCGATCCGGAAGCCAGCGTAGCAGGATCCCGCGCAGTTGGCCTATGTTGAAGGGCTTGGAGAGGTAATCGTCCATGCCGGCCTCGAGACAGCGCTCACGGTCACCGGCGATGGCATTGGCGGTGAGCGCCACGATCGGCAGCCGTCCCGCTCCCCGCTCCCGCTCGCCCTCGCGAATGATGCCGCAGGCGGTGAAGCCGTCCATCATCGGCATCTGGCAGTCCATGAAGATCAGGTCGACGCCGCCTCGGGCTGCCGCCTCGACCGCCTCGGCACCGTTGGCGGCGATCTCCACCCGGCAGCCGAGCATCCTGAGGAGATGGCGCGCCACCTCCTGGTTGACCGTGTTGTCCTCGGCCACCAGGATGGAGGCGGTAAAGAACGAGCCGGCGCCGGGCTCCGGGGCAAGGGCGGACGCGGCCACCGCGTTGGCGGCAGCCGCCGTCGACTTGGCGAACCCCGCGGTGAACCAGAAGGTCGATCCCTTCCCCGGCTCGCTCTCCACCTGCAGATCGCCCCCCATAAGGGCGACCAGCTGCCTCGCGATGGCGAGCCCGAGCCCGGTCCCGCCGTAATTGCGGGTGGTGGAGTTGTCCGCCTGGGAGAAGGAGTCGAAGATCCGCTGCTGCGCCTCGGGGGAGATCCCGATGCCGGTGTCGCGAACCTCGAAGAGCATGCGCACCCATTCCCCCTGCTCCTCGGCGAGTGCTATCCTCAGTTGGACCTCCCCCACCGCGGTGAACTTGATGGCGTTGGCCACCAGGTTGAGCAGCACCTGGCGCAGGCGGACCGGGTCCCCCTCCAGGTACTGCGGGATGCCCGGTCCGGAGACGATGGAAACCTCGAGCCCCTTCCTGACGGCCAGCGGGGCCAGCATCTCTCTCACCTCGCAAATGAGGTCGCCGACCGGGAAGCTCGTCAGCTCGAGTTCCATCCGCCCCGCCTCGATCTTTGAGAAATCGAGGATGTTGTTGATGATCGACAGGAGCGATTCCCCTGAGCTCTGCACCGCCTCCGCGAAATTACGCTGCTCGTCGGTCAATCCCGACTCGAGGAGCAGCGACACCATCCCGAGCACGCCGTTCATCGGGGTGCGGATCTCGTGGCTCATGTTGGCCAGGAACTGGGACTTGGCCACGCTGGCCGCCTCCGCCGCCTCCTTGGCCTCCCTGAGCTCCTCGACCGTCCGGCTCAGTACCTGGTTGGCGGCCCTCAGCTCGCCGGTCCTGCGCCGGACCACCGCCTCCAGTTCGCCGCTGTAGGCCTCGAGCCGCTGGTCGCGCTGCTGGATCTGGTCCAGCATGTCGTTGAAGCATTCCACCAGCGCCCCGAGTTCGTCATCGCTCCCCTTCTCGGCGCGCATCGCGTAGTTCTTCTCGCCGGAGACCTCCTTCATGACCTCAACCAGGTGGTCGATCGGTTCGGAGATCACCCGCTGCAGCCGGGAGGCGAGGAGATATACCAGCAGGAATCCCCCGAAGGTGACCGCCGCCACCAGCGACAGGAAGACCTCCAGGCGGGCGGTGAGCTCGCGGCTGTCGGACTGGATCACCACCCGGCCGACCTGCTGGCCGTCCAGCACGATCGGGGAGTCGACGAAGAGGCGCCGTTGCAGCAGCAGCGGGTTGGCGGTGCGGGCCACCTCCACCTGCAGGCGCTTGCCGTCCACCCTCACTCCGGCCGCCCCCTCCACGATGAAGGGGACCTGGGAAAGGGTCACCCCGTGCGCCAGGTAGCTCGCCAGCACGGTGCCGTCGGACTCGACGACGAAGGCCGCCATCACCGCCGGTTTCGCGCGCAGGCCGGCGAGGGTCTCGGTGGCGGCGGTGCCGTCATTGAAGGCCACCGCTGCGGAGCTGTTGTTGCCGAGGATCTCGGCGAGCGCGGTCAGCTCTCCCCGCATACCGGTCCGGAAGGTAGCCGCCTCGTTGACCACGAAGGCGGCCACGACCAGGGCCAATACGATGGCATTGGTGAGGAGCAGGATCGCTATCAGCTTGCGGCGTATGGTGAGATCGCGGAATCGGGTCATCATCTGTGGCACCTATTCCAGCACGCTGTGGGCCAGGCGCAGAAGCTGAGAGCTGACCTTCAGCCGTGCGCGGTTGGCTGCCGCGAGATTGACGTCGAAAGCGATCCGGTTGTTGACGGTGATCAGGTTGATCATCCCTCCCGCCTCGCAGAACCCTTCGTGGTCCGCGACGGTGAGAAGGTGCAGGGCGTTCGCCTGCTTGAGGAGATGGGAGAGGTGCCCCTTTTCCGAGGCACTGACAAAAAGGAGGTCGCACGATCTCGCCTCCTCCACGCTCCGCACGCGGAGCACCACCACCCGCCTCCCCTTGGCGCGCTTTCCCTTCAGGGAATCGAGGGCGTCCTCGAAGGGATCCCTCCCGAGGATCCCGATGCAGATGGTGGCGGGTGAGGTGACCGCCTCGGCGGGGCGATCGACGAATTTCAGGAAGTTGTAGAGAAATGCCGCCTTGAGCTGGTATTCACCGGCCCCCGCACGGGCCGCGGGCGGCGAAGCCAGCCAGGCGGAAGTCGCCAGCAGGCAGACCAGCAGCACGAGGCGCCACGGCATCCCCCCTCCCCTCGCCAGGCGATGGGGCGCAGCGGGACGGGAGCAGCCATCGGGAGCTGCCAGGGGTGGATGGGCGTGCAGAGGGCTACGGGGGATCATGTACCTTCCTTCAAGGATGACCGTTCCGGCCCCCCGGAGGGAGCGCATCACGGCCTCATTAGCTTGTCGGCAGGCGGAGTGATTACTTAAGACTTTAGAGGAAGCGGGAGATTGGGAAAAATGGCGGAGGGGGTTACTTGGCCGGCTTGGTGAAGACCTGCCTGATAGCGGCAAGTTCGACGAGCATCAGGCGGGAAACCTTGGAGTACTCCTCGGGAACCTTGGCGACCTCCAGGCGTCCCATCAACTCGGAGAAACGCTTGAGCTCCCGGCTGGCGTTGTGGTCGAGCAGCTTGGGCATCAGGGTCTGCCAGGCGAGGTGCATCCGGATGACGATGTTGGAAAGCTTCTCGGCACGCCTGAGCTCGGACCAGATCTCCAGCTCGCGGGCGTTGTAGTCAAGGACCAGCACCTCGGTGGGGGTCGGCGGCTTGTAGGGAACCTGGACGGTGGCGGCGATCAGGGTGAGGCGGTTGGCGTAGCGCATGGTGTCGAGGCGGTCTTTGGCGTTCACCGCCAGTTCGAGATCCGCCATGGTCCGGTTGAGCCGGGGAAGGAGGAGGGTACCGGAGTCATCGGTGATGGCCGGGAAGGAGGAGGTGCTCTTTTTGAGCGCCTCCAGCTTCTTGGGGACCCTATCCATCTTCCCGTTCAGGGCGAGCTGGAAGATCTCGTCCGCCCCCTCGGCGAGGGAGTCGAATCCGGCGATGATCGGGTGCAGGTGGAGGGTCGCGTTGACGGGGCGTCCGGAGACACCCTGGCGCGGGGCGTCCTTGCCCGTCTGGGCACCGGCGAAAGTCGCCGAGGAAACGAGGATCGCGGCGGCCGCCGACAGAGAGATCAACGGATGAGGGTGCCGTCGGGGCGGGATGGATTTTTGGGTTGATTGCGTCATTGCAGAACCGATCCCTGAGAGATGCCAACTCCTCTAGCACATGGAGGCATGGCCAGGCAAGGGAATATTTTTTTTGCAAAAAGAAACATGCCCAGGCCGTAACCTGGGCACGTGTCGGAACAGGCCATCGTCAGGCCGGCCTTATCTCATCTCGGAGTAGCGGTGGAGAAGATCCTGCAGCCGCCGGGTCTCGGCCCGTTTCCTGCCTCCCATGCCGGCGACGATATCGCGGGCGCTGAGCGGCCTACCGTAGTACTTCTCGTTGGCATCCTGGCTCACCAGCAGTGCGGCGCCTTCCAGCGAAACCCCGCCGAAGAAGCCGCGGCTGCGCGAGTAGGAGAGGATCTCCGATTTCAGCATCACGTCGGTGGCCGCCTCGGCGGAACGCCCCACCGGTCCCGCCGCGACCGAGGCGTCGGCACCCAGGGTGAACTTACCCTTCATAAGCCCTTCCACCCCCTTCATGGACTTGAATACCAGCACCAGGTCGGTGGCCTTGCCGCCGATCTGCCAGCCGATGCTCGCGCCGGAAATGCTCACGAACAGGGGGTCGCTCCATTTTCCGTTCTCCTGGCGCACCAGCGCCACGCCGGTCCCGTGACGCCCACCGACGATGAAGGCACCCTTGATGGTATCGGGGATGATCACCACCGCCTTGGCGTCCCTCAAAAGGGCCGGGGGGATCCCTTTTTCCGGTATGCGCATGATCTCCTGCAGGACTTCAGCCGAGTCCCGTACATCTTTGACCACGTTTCTGGTAAAGGCTGCGGAGGCGTACACAGAGGTGAACAGCAGGGTAGCCACAGCCAGACAGAGGACTCTTGCAATCTTCATGATCAAACCTCCTTTTAGCTTTACTGCGCCACGCTACGAGTTCAACTGCTTCCGGTTCCCTTCTCTTCTACACTGCCGTCTTCATAATACCCTCTCTACCGGGATTCTAGTACCCCCTCCGATGGTGGGGTTCATGCCCCCGCCCCCGGCCGGGGTCGCCGAGGATGTACCCGGTAAGGGCGCCGGCTGCACCACCCAGGACCGCCCCGACCGCGGGGCTTCCGCCGGAGATGCCGCCCAACAGCGCGCCGCCACCCGCACCGATGGCTCCACCACTGAGGACCCCCTGCTGGCGGGGGCTCATCCCGACACAGCCGGAGAGCATGAGTCCCAGCAACATGACGATGACGATAGCGATCGACCTCATGGATATCCTCCTTGACCGGTCGCGCCGGTGCCTAATGCTCGTTGTCCTGCAGCGGACGTCCCGCGATACCGGCGGTGAGCTTCGGTTTCACGATCTGCCGCCAGATCACCCTCATGACCGGCAGGTCGACGTCGTCCGGGTTGTACCGGTAAAAGTCGTCGACCTGCTGGACGATGGAGATCATCGGGATCCCTTTCAGCCCCTCGGACAGCTTCTCGGTGAAGTCCTCCCTTTTTAGCTCGGGATGGCGCTGCACCACGTGCTGTTCCACCGTCACCACGTGACCGATCCCCCAGACAAAGGCGAGCTTGCTCTCCGGGGAAAAGGTCTGCCACTGATCACCGGTCAAAACCGGCATCTCCTTCATCTCCTGCGCCTTCTCCAGGGGAACCGACTCGGCCGGCTGGTCGTTCGCCAGCGCGACGGCCGGAAGGAGGAGCGACACAGCCGACAGGCATCCTATTGCCATTAGCTTTAGCTTGGTCATACGGCCCACCTCCGTTTATTAATATTGACTAATATTAGATAGCACACGGACCGGGGAAGTCAAACGGGGCAATGGCGGCTGGCAAGGGGGAGCATCGGGCGTGCGGGTCAGGGGGAGGGGGGCGGGGCAGGCGGGGCGGAAAAGCGCCCTCACCCGGCCTTCGGCCACCCTCTCCCCTGAAGGGGCGAGGGTATACGTGTGGGGGACTTCGACCACCCTCTCCCCTGAAGGGGTGAGGGAATCAATGTGGGGACTTCGCACGGCCGGCGCGGGACGAGAAGGCTTCCGGGTTACTGGGCGGGGAGGGTTACCGGGAAGAGGAGGCCGTCGATGGTGAGGGTGGTGGTGCTGTTGGCGTCCTTGCGGACCAGGATGACCTGGTTGTTGAGGTTGGTCACCGAGAGCGATCCCCCCTGGCCGACGAGCTGGATGGGATTGAGGTTCGCGTCGGCGATGGCGAAAGTGGCGGTTTTATTCGAGTCGTCGATGGAGATGGTGTGAGCGGTGGCGGTGTCGATGCTCGAAACGGTGGCGCGGGTCTGGAACTGGGTGCCGACGACGAGCCGGGTGGTGAAAGCGGAAAGGGCCACCAGCTGGGCCCTGCTGGTAAAGGTGGCGGAGACGTTCCCGATGGTCAGCGTGGACTGGGCAAATCCTCCGGCGATGCTGGCCGCGGTGTGGGCTACCTGGACGGTGTCGCCGTTGCTGACCGTACCGGCCGTACTGGTGGGGGTGCCACCGTTGATGATGTACATGCTGTCGGGGGCCGGTCCGCTGACCGAGATGGGGCTCGTGGTCGCCGTCAGGCCCGAGACCGTGATGGCATCGGAAATGGCGGTGGTACCCGGGGCGACGTTGTCCTTTTCGGCAAAGGAGAAGTTATCCGGCGTCGTGGGCTGGCGATGGTAGGCAGGGAACCAGTCGGCGCCGCAGCCGGGCAGCATCGCCAGGAGGGCCAGCACGAGAATGCTCAGAGCCAGATTATGTCGGGTGGCAGGGCGTGGCATGACGACGGATAGTACCCCATTACGCGGATGATGACAAGTTCACTCTTCGTCTTAGAGGGAGGAGGCGTCCCAGCCCCCTCCCAGGGCCTTGATCAGGAGGACCGTGGCGTTCAGGCGGCGGGCCTGGATCTGGGCGGCCGTCCGCTGGTTGGTGAGCGCCGTGGTCTGGGCCACCACCACGTTGAGGTAGCTCACGATCCCCGCCTGGTACTGGTTGTTGGTCACCGCCAGGGTCTCCAGCGAAGCCTTCACCGCCTCGTCCTGGGCCTGGGCCTCCGCCGTCAGGATCCTCAGGGCGGCCAGGTTGTCCTCCACCTCCTGGAAACCGGTCAGCACCGTCTGGCGGTAGTTGGCCACCGTGGCGTCGTAGGCTGCCCGGGCGGCCTCGGTCTGGGCCTTCCTGAGCCCACCGTCGAAGAGGGTCTCGGTGAGGGCTCCCCCGACCGCCCAGAAGCGGCTGGGCCAGTTGAACCAGCTCGCCAGCGTCAGAGCCTCGAAACCGGCCGAGGCGGAGAAACGGAGGTCCGGGTAATAGGCGGCCTGGGCGATGCCGATCTGGGCATTGGCGGAGGCCATCCTCCTTTCGGCGCCGGCGATGTCCGGCCTTCTCTCCAGAAGCCGGGAGGGAAGCCCCAGCGGGATGTCCGGGAACTGGCTCGCCATCGGGGCCACCGGGAGCGAAAAGGTGGAGGCGGGCTTGCCGATCAAGAGGGCGATGGCGTGCTCAAGCTGGGCCCTTTGCACCGCCAGGTCGATGGCCGCCGCCTGGGTGGTCTTCAACTGGGTTTGCGCCTGCAGGACGTCCGACTTGGCCGCCACCCCGCTCGCGTAACGGTTCTTGGTCAGCTGGAGGGCCCGCTGGTAGCTCGCCACCGTGTCATCGAGCAACTGCCTCTGGACATCCTGGCTGCGGAGGAGGAAGTAGTCCTCGGCCAACAGCGCCTGAGCGCTCAGCCGGGCGGCGGCCAGGTCGGCCGCGGTGGCCTGAGCGTTGGCGCTGCTCGCTTCCACCGTGCGGCGGATGCGCCCCCAGACGTCGGCCTCCCAGGAGAGATCGACGGGAAGCGAGTAATCGGTGACGATCTTGCTCGTGCCGGTGGTGCTGCTCTTCGAGCCCGTGTTGATCGACGGACCGGCGGTGACGGTGGGGAAGTAGCCCGCTCTTGCCTCCCGGACCAGGGCCCGGGCCTGGCGCACCTGGGCCTCCGCCGCCTTGAGGTTCTGATTGGAGACCGAAACCTGCTCCTCGAGCGCGGCCAGGACCGGATCGTTGAAGGCGTCCCACCACTTCTGGGGGATGGCGTCATCCTTGGGAGTGGCGACCTTCCATCCGGCCGCTTCCTTGAAGGCGGCCGGCATCGGCTCGTTCGGCAACGGCTCCGGCTTCACGTAGTTGGGCCCGACCGTGCAGGCGGAAAGGAGGGAGGCGAGAGCCACTGCGGTCACTAACCACCTGGTGCTGTATGTCGTCATAATATCGATCCTCATGCGGTGATCGTCAGAATCTTCCCTCACCCCGGCCCCTCTCCCCTAAAGGGGCGAGGGGGTATCACGTATACCCTCGCCCCCCTGGGGGAGAGGGTGGCCGAAGGCCGGGTGAGGGGGGTTTATTCCCCGTCCGGCGTCACCTGCGCCCGGCTCTCCTCGTACTGTTTTCTCGAGGCGCTTCTCCCCCGCTTGCGGTCGATCCAGATCCTCAGGCGGTCCATGTAGAGGTAGACGACCGGCGTCGTGTAGAGGGTGAGCGCCTGGCTGAAGATGAGCCCCCCGACGATGGAGATGCCGAGCGGGCGCCTCAGCTCTCCACCCACCCCCATCCCGAGCGCCAGCGGTACCGCACCGAAAAGCGCCGCCATGGTGGTCATCATGATCGGGCGGAAGCGGAGCATGCACGCCTCGTAGATGGCTTCCTCGGGACCTTTCCCCTCGGTCCGCTCCGCCGTGATGGCGAAGTCGACCATCATGATCCCGTTCTTCTTCACGATGCCGATCAAGAGGATCACGCCGATCATGGCGATCAGGCTCAGGTCGGTGTTGAAGAGCATGAGCGCCAGCGCCGCCCCCACCCCGGCGGAGGGGAGCGTGGAGAGGATGGTGAAGGGGTGCATGTAGCTCTCGTAGAGGACCCCGAGCACGATGTAGACCGTCATCAAGGCGGCCAGGATCAGGAGCGGCTCGTTGGCGAGCGAGGCCTGGAAGGCCTGGGCGGTTCCCGAAAAACTCCCCCTCACCCCGGCCGGGATGCCGGCTTCGCGCTGGGCCCGGTCGATGGCCTTGACCGCATCTCCCAAAGCGACCCCGGGGGCGAGGTTGAAGGAGAGGGTTATGGAAGGGAACTGCCCCTGGTGGTTGACCGCCAGCGCCGAGGCCGACGGCTCGAAGTGGGTGAAGGAGGCGAGCGGGACCAGGGTGCCGCCCGCGGCCGGGACCCAGATGTCGCGCAGGGTCTCCGGGCGCTGCCAGAACGCCGGATCCACCTCCATCACCACGTGGTACTGGTTCAAAAGGGTATAGCTGATCGCCACCTGCCGCTGGCCGAAGGCATCGTAGAGGGTGCTGTCGATAACCTGGGGGGTGATCCCGAGTCTGGCCGCGGTGGGACGGTCGATCACCAGGGTCGCCTCCCGCCCGCGGTCCTGCAGGTCGCTGGAGACGTCGGCGAGCTGGGGGACGCTCCTGAATTTTCCCAAAAGCTTCTGGGCCGCCGTGTTGAGGTCGGCCGGGTTATTCCCCTGCAGCGTGTACTGGTAGAGGGCGTTGCTGATCCTCCCCCCCACCCTCAGGTCCTGCACCGGCTGCAAAAAGGCGGGGGCGCCGGGAATCGAGGCGAGCTTGGGGCGGAGCCGCTTGATCACCTGCTGGGCGGTCGCCTTGCGCTTGTCGAACGGCTTGAGCGAGATGAACAGCCGCGCCGTGTTGGTGGTGGCCCCCCCTCCCCCTCCGGTGAAGCCGACCACGTAGTCGACATCGGGGTCGGTCTTGACGATGGCGACCACCTGCTTGAGCTTGTCGCTCATCGCCTGGAACGAGATGTCCTGGGCGGCCTGGATGCTTCCGGCCAGCCGCCCGGTGTCCTGTTCGGGGAAGAACCCCTTGGGTACCAGGTAGAAGAGGAAGCCGTTGACCACCAGGGTGGTGAGCATCACCGCCAGCGTGATGCGATGGTGCCGCAACGCCCAACGCAGGGTCTGCCGGTAGGTGCCGTGCATCCAGTCGAACATCGCCTCGCTGGTACGGAAGAAGACACCGTGCTGGCGGGGGACCTCGGGCTTGAGGAACCTCGCGCACATCATCGGCGTCAGGGTCAAAGAGACCAGCAGGGAGACCATGATGGCCGCCGAAAGGGTCACTGCGAACTCCCGGAAGAGCCGCCCCACCATGCCGCCCATGAGGAGGATCGGGATGAAGACGGCGACCAGCGAGACGCTCATGGAAAGCACCGTGAAGGCGATCTCGCGGCTCCCGGTGAGGGCCGCCTGCATGGGGCTTTGCCCCATCTCTCGATAGCGGGTGACGTTCTCCAGCACCACGATGGCGTCGTCGACCACGAAGCCGGTGGCGATGGTGAGCGCCATCAGCGACAGGTTGTCGAGCGAGTAGCCGCAAAGATACATGATGAGGAAGGTGCCGATGATGGAGACCGCGACCGCCACCGCGGGGATCACCGTCGCGCGCACGTTCCTCAAGAACCAGAAGACCACCGCGATGACCAGCATCCCCGAGACGATCAGCGAGACGCCGACGTCGTGGAGCGAGCCGCGGATGGGGGGGGTGCGATCGACCACCACGGAGAGGTCGATGGCGCCGGGGAGCGAGGCCTTCAGCTGGGGGATGAGGGCGCGGACATTGTCCACCGTCTCGATGATGTTGGCCCCCGGCTGGCGGAAGAGGATCACCATGACGCACGGCTTGCCGTTCACGAGGCCGGTGGTGCGGATGTCCTCGATGGAATCCTGGACGTTGGCCACGTCGGCGAGCCTGACGGCGGCGCCGTTACGGTAGCTGACCACCAGCGGGAGGTAATCCTGGGAGGTCCTCAGCTGGTCGTTGGCCCCCACCTCCCAGGTACGGTCCTTGGAGGAGAGAGAGCCCTTCGGCTTGTTGACGTTGGTGGCGGAGATCACCCCGCGGACGTTGTCGAGGCTGATGCCGTAGCGGTTTAACTGCAGCGGGTTCAATTCCACCCGAACGGCCGGGAGCGAGCTTCCCCCCACGAAGACCTGCCCTACCCCTTTCACCTGGGAGAGTTTCTGCTGGAGGATGCTGGAGGCGGCGTCGTAGAGCTTGGGCTTGGGGATGGTGTCCGAGGTGAGCGCCATGATCAGGATCGGCGCGTCCGAGGGGTTCACCTTGCGGTAGGTCGGGTTGTTGGGGAGGTTGGCCGGGAGAAAGCCCCGGGCGGCGTTGATGGCCCCCTGCACGTCGCGGGCGGCGCCGTTGATGTCGCGGTTGAGGTCGAACTGCAGGGTGATGCTGGTGGAGCCGCGGTTGCTGGTGGAGGTCATCTCGGTGACCCCGGCGATGCGGCCGAACTGGCGCTCCAGGGGTGCCGCCACCGAGGTCGCCATGGTCTCCGGGTCGGCCCCCGGGAGCCCGGCCTGGACCGAGATGGTCGGGAAATCGACCTGCGGAAGGGGCGAGACCGGCAAAAGGTGGAAGGAGATGATCCCCGCCAGCACCAGTCCCAGCGTGAGGAGGATAGTGGCGACCGGCCGCGATATGAAGGTGGATGAGATGTTCATGCGGCGGTCTCTACCCCTCGGTCGGTGCGGAGGCTTCGGCGGGGGACGCTTTCCTCACCCTCCGGGAGAGGCGGTCGAAGGCCAGGTAGATGACGGGGGTCGTGTAGAGGGTCAGCACCTGGCTGATCAGGAGGCCGCCGATGATGGAGATCCCCAGGGGACGGCGAAGTTCGCTCCCCACCCCGTGGCAGAGTGCCAGCGGAAGGGCACCCAGAAGCGCCGCGGCGGTGGTCATCATGATGGGACGGAACCTGAGCAGACAGGCCTGGTAGATGGCCTCCTCGGGGGGCTTTCCTTCCACCCGCTCGGCCTCGATGGCGAAGTCGACCATCATGATGCCGTTCTTCTTCACGATCCCGATCAGGAGGATGATCCCGATGACGGCGATGACGCTGAGATCGATTCCGCAGACCATCAGCGAGAAAACCGCACCGGCGCCCGCCGACGGCAAGGTCGAGAGGATGGTGACCGGGTGGATGAAGCTCTCGTAGAGGACACCGAGCACGATGTAGACGGTGATGAGCGCCGCCAGGATCAGGATCGGCTCGTTGGTGAGCGAATCCTTGAAGGCCTGCGCGGTCCCCTGGAAGCTCCCCTTGATGCTGGCCGGAAGCCCCATCTTCCTGGTGGCGTCCTCGATGGCGGCCACCGCGCCCCCCAGGGACACCCCCGGGGCGAGGTTGAAGGAGGTGGTGACGGCGGGGAACTGCCCCTGCCGGTTCACCACCAGCGGCGTGGTCGCCTCGCGCGGGCGGGCGAGCCCCGAGATCGGGATGCTCCCGCCGCTTCCCTTGAGGTAGATGGAAGAGAGCCCGGCCGGCCCCTCCTGGAACTGGTTCTGGACCGAGAGGATCACCCGGTACTGGTTCAGGTCGGTGAAGATGGTGGAGATCTGCCGCTGGCCGAAGGAGTCGTAGAGGGTGTCGTCGATCACCTGGGGGGTGATCCCGAGGCGGGAGGCGGTGGCGCGGTCGATGTCGAGCGACATCAACAGCCCCAGGTCCTGCTGGTCGGAGCTCACGTCCCGCAGCTCGGGGCGCTGGGAGAGCACCTCCACCACCTTGGGCGCGAGCCGCTTGAGCTCCTCGGTATTGGGGTCCTCGAGGGTGTACTGGTACTGGGTACGGCTCACCCGGGCGTCCACGGTCAAGTCCTGCACCGGCTGCATGAAGAGCTGGATTCCCGGGACCTCGGCAAGCTTCGGCTGCAGCCTGCGGATCACCTCGCTGGCGGAAAGGTCGCGGTCGGCGAGGGGCTTCAGGTTGATGAGGATACGGCCGGAGTTGAGGGTGGTGTTGGTCCCGTCGACTCCTATAAAGGAGGAGAGGCTCTCCACCGCCGGGTCCTGGAGGATGACGCGGGCGAGCGCCCGCTGACGTTCGGCCATCGCACTGAAGGAGATGGACTGCGCCGCCTCGGAGATCCCCTGGATGGCGCCGGTATCCTGCACCGGGAAGAATCCCTTGGGGATGTAGATGTAGAGAAGGACGGTGACCACCAGGGTGGCGACCGCCACGACCAGCGTGGCCCCCTGGTGTTTCAGCACGAACTGGAGCGACTTCCCGTACTTTTCGATGATGCGGTCGAAGAGGCGGCCGGTGACGTGGTAGAAGCGTCCCTGCTTCTCCTCCGGGACGTGCTTCAAGAGGCGCGCGCACATCATCGGGGTAAGGGTCAGCGAGACCACCGCGGAGATCAGGATGGTGACGCCGAGCGTAATGGCGAACTCCCTGAAGAGCCGCCCCACCACGTCCCCCATGAAGAGAAGCGGAATGAGGACGGCGATCAGCGAGATGGTGAGCGACAGGATGGTGAAGCCGATCTGCTTCGCCCCCTTGAGGGCCGCCTGGAGCGGCTTCTCCCCCTCCTCCACGAAACGGGAGATGTTCTCGATCATGACGATGGCGTCGTCCACCACGAAGCCGGTGGAAATGGTGAGCGCCATCAGCGAGAGGTTATTGAGCGAGAAGCCGAGGAGGTACATGACCCCGAAGGTCCCCACCAGCGACAGCGGCACGGCGACGCTCGGGATGAAGGTGGCCGGCAGCGACCGGAGGAACAGGAAGATGACCATGACGACCAGCACCACGGCCAGGAAGAGCTCGAACTCGACGTCCTTCACCGACTCCCGGATGGTGGTGGTGCGGTCGGTGAGGACCTGGACCTTGATGGAGGCCGGCAGCGAGCTCTGGAGCTGAGGGAGGAGGCGCTTGATGCGGTCGACGACCTCGATGACGTTGGCGCCCGGCTGGCGCTGGATGTTCACGATGACCGCGGGGGTCTCGTTCATCCAGGCGGCCTGGTTGACGTTTTCGGGGTCGTCGATGACCTGGGCGACGTCGGTCAGCTTGACGGGGGCGCCGTTACGGTAGGCGACGATCAGCGGCTGGAAGTCCTTGCTGGAGTAGAGCTGGTCGTTGGCGCCGATGATGTAGGCCTGGCGGGGGCCGTCGAAGCCGCCCTTGGCCTGGTTCACGTTGGCCGTGGTGATGGTGCTTCTTAAGTCCTCCATGGTGAGGCCGTAGGAGGCGAGCGCGGTGGGGTTCGCGTGCACCCGCACCGCCGGGCGCTGGCCGCCGGATATGCTGACCAGGCCGACGCCGGGAAGCTGGGAGATCTTTTGGGCGAAGCGGGTGTCGGCGAGGTCCTCGACCTGCGGCAGGGGGAGCGTGTCCGAGGAGAGCGCGAGGGTGAGGATCGGGGTGTCGGCCGGGTTCACCTTGCTGTAGACCGGCGGGTTGGGGAGATCCTTGGGAAGGTAGGTGAAGCCCGCGTTGATGGCGGCCTGCACCTCCTGCTCGGCGACGTCCAGGGAGAGGTCGAGGGTGAACTGCATGGTGATGACCGAGCTCCCGTTGGAACTGGTGGAGGTCATCTGGGTGAGCCCCGGCATCTGCCCGAACTGCCGCTCGAGCGGCGCGGTGACCGAGGTGGCCATGACGTCGGGGCTCGCGCCGGGATAGAAGGTGCGGACCTGGATGATCGGGTAGTCGACCTGGGGGAGCGCCGAGACCGGCAAAAGCCGATAGGCGGTGGCTCCCGCCAGCAGGATGGCGATCATCAAGAGCGTGGTCGCCACCGGCCGCAGGATGAAGGGACGGGAGATGTTCATCGCGACTGCCCGTAAGGTGCACTGGCGCCCGTCTGACCCGTCTGACCCGTCTGACCCGTCTGACCCGTCTGACCAGTCTGACCAGGCTGACCAGGCTGACCGCCCGTGCCGCCCATGCCGCCCGTGCCGTGGCCGCCGTGCTGCCCGCGGCCACCGCCACCGGCGCCCGGCTGCCTCAGGTCGACCCTGGCGCCTTCCCTCAACCGCTCGGCCCCTTCCACCACCACCAGCTCACCCTCGTTGAGCCCCGCGGTAATCGAGGTGTCGTCGCCCTGGGTGGCACCGATGGTTATCGGCCGCACCGTGACGGTCTTGTCGGGCTTCACCAGGTAGACGAAGGTCCCCTGCGGCCCGCGCTGGATAGCTGAGGTGGGCACCAGTACCGACTGCCGCTTGATCTCCAAAAGGAGCTTGGCGTTGACGAACTGGTTCGGGAAGAGCTCGTTGTGCTCGTTCGGGAAGACCGCCTTGAACTTGACGGTGCCGGTGGTGGGATCTATCAGGTTGTCCACGGTGAGCAGCGATCCCACCGCAAGCTTCTGCTTCATCTCCCGGTCGTACGCCTCCACCGGCAGTTTGGCCCCGGTTTTCAGCTTGGCGAGCACCGGCTGCAGACTGTCCTCCGGAATCGGGAAGACGACGGTCGCCGGCTGCACCTGGGTGATGACCACGAGACCGTTCACGTCGGCTGCGTGGATGATGTTGCCGATATCCACCTGCTTGAGGCCAACGCGTCCGGAGACGGGAGCGGTAATGCGGCAATAGACAAGCTGCAGGCGCGCCGCGTCGATCTGCCCCTGGTCGACCTTGAGTGCCGCCTCGTACTGGCGGACCAGCGATTCCTGGGTATCGAGCTGCTGCTTGGGGATCGAGTCCTGGGCCCAGAGCTGACGGTAACGCTGCAGATCGACCTGGGCATTCTTGAGCAGGGCGGTATCGCGCGCCATCACCCCCTCGGCCTGGGCGAGTTGCACCTGGAAGGGACGCGGATCGATGACGGCCAAAAGGTCGCCCCGCTTCACCATCTGCCCCTCCCGGAAACGGATCTCCATCAGCTGGCCGTCGACCCTCGACTTCACCGTCACCGTGTTGAGGGGGGTCACCGACCCCAGCCCGTTGAGATAGATCCCCACGTCCCCCTTGCGGGCAGGCTGGGCAAGGACCGGCGCGGGAGGAGCCTTCGGCTTGGCCCCCTTCTTCGCCCCGGGCTCCCCGGCCCTCCCCGAAAGGATATAGATTCCCCCGGCGAGCAGCGCTACCGCGAGGACCACATACCACCAGCTGCGCCGGGAACGCACAGGAGTGGGTTGATCCGGGGCGGAAGGATGGCCGGGGGTCGGATTTTCAGCTGGGATCGTCATGGTACTTTCTCTCTTTCTGGAGGTCGCAGAACAGCGGGCACATCGAGCGGATAATCATCGGAAGCTACCAGAAGGCCCGGCGGTATGTCAATTTTCATTATGTCAAACATGTTAAAAATTTATCGTCTGCGGGCGGTGTCTACTACCGGGGGGTGATAAGTCGGCACCGCTCATTTCGAGGAGACGCAACTCCCTTGAACGACTCGACAGTAGCAGCGAAATAGGGAGCAAATATGGAAGAAATGAGGAACGAAGCGCTCGCCCTCTAACGCAGACCGCCTCCCCCTCCCGCGGAGGAAGATTCCGGGGGAGGGGGAGGCAGGCCGTATTGCGAGGCTTCGAAGGCGAGGCGAAGAGGTGCGGAGGCTACGAGCTCTTCTTGACCTTGAGAGGCAACTGCGTGCTGTTGATCTCGGTCTGGTCCTCCTTGAACGCGCGGCTGTTATAGCGGTTGAGGTCGTAGATCAGCCGGGCCTTCACGGTGTACTCCCCCGGTTTGAGCGCGGGCTCCCAGGGAAGGACCCGTTCCTCGCCTGCCCGGATGATCTCCTCGTGAGGCCCCTGGGCGTCGGCCTGCATGGCGGCGACGGCGTCCGGACGCGTCTTGTCTTCCTCCAAATACTTCCGGTCGTCCGGCCGGTTGCCGTACCAGGGGGCGAACATCCACTCCTTGCGCTGGACCGTCTTACCCTTCCGGTTCTGCACCTCCACCTTCAGGTAAATGGCCCGGCGGTTGGAGCCGGTGGGAACCGAATGCCCCGCCCCGATGTTGATGACGTGGAAGCCTAGCCTGGAGCCTCCCGCCCCCTCCTGGGTGATCGACAGGCTCAGTGCGCTCGCCAGCCGCTGGTGGGAGCGCCCCCCGGTCCAGAGATGCCGCGCCACCGGCCGCAACGGGACATCGTACTGCTCCGCGGTCTTGCGCATGGTCCGCGGCATGTGGCAGTCCTGGCAGTGCTGGCTCCCGAGCCCGGGCGCCATGAAGTCCTCGCGCCACTCAAGGAAGGTCTGGGTCTGCTTCCCCACCACCCTTTTCCCGAGGCTGTGGCAGTAGGCGCACATGGCGGCCGTCCTCACCGCCGGCTCTTCCACGGTCGCGTGCGGGGCGTTCACCCCGTGCGGCCCCCTGATCTTGTTGTCGCGGGTGAGGTGGCAGCTCGCACAGGTCAGCCCTCCCCCCTGCAGCTTCGCATCCCGCCCGTACGGCTTGATTAGTTCGGAAACGCCGAGGTGGGGAAGGTCGAACGGCTGCGGGAAGTGGCAGACGTTGCAGGCCCGCCCGCTCTCCTCCGCATCCCTCGCGTGAATGGGATAGGGATCGACCCCGGCTATCGCATGGGCGGTGGCCGTGGCGGAGACCGATGACGGCATGACGAGCTTTTGGTCGGGGCGCCCGGGAAGCGTGGTAGGAACGGCGACGGTGTCGCTGCCGAAGCCGAAGGCGTACTCACGGTAGATGGCTTGGTGGCACTTGCCACAGCTTTCAGAGCTCGTTGCCGTTCCTTCCGGAAATGTTACTTCCTCTGAGATACCGGGTGCCGGCAGAACCAGTTGCGCGGTAAGGACCGCACAGCAAAAAAGCAGACTGAACTTGGCAGGGTTTTTCATCGATGGGGCTCCTTGTCTCAATGTATCAAATCACAATCAAAGCGGATCAATTCAACCCTGCTGTCACTATCGGAGGTTCCCCAGTGGCATCCACCCAAACGATAACGGCCTTGAGATGAATCTTAGAGGGTTATTCTTACAGAGAATCCAGAAAATTCAACCCTTCCCCTTGGAAACCCTTGGCATTCCGCAAGACCGGTGTACCATTATGACAATTCCCTAATCAGCGAGATCGCAGACCTGCATCATGACGGACCGCCACAGGTAGTCTTACAGGAGCGTGGCCATGGCTGAAAAGGACGACGGGAAGGAGCCCTTCGAACGGAGGCCGGAAACGGCGACGTTGGAAGCCAACGGGAGCAGCAAGGATACCGGGGGTACCGCGGGGACCGCTACCCGCGAGGGGACGGTGGTAAGTCTCGCCCCCTTCCGTAGCGTCTACCTCGGGCTGGCAGCCGGCTCCGCCTTCAAGGTCCGCAACCTGGTCGGCTCCGACCTGAACGGCGAGCCCTGGACGGGGTCGTACCTCCTGCTCGCCGACGGGTTGCGCATCCTGGAGGGGCGGACCCTCACCAGGTCACGCGAGGTGATCACCCTGAAGACCGGGGAAGGGGTTCCCGTCATCAGCATGAGCACCCGGTACTTCAGGCTGGACGGCAGCGGCATCTACAAGGTGGTCTTCAACAGCGGGATCACCTACGTCCCGATATCACAGGCCCCTTTCCCCGCCCTCATGAGAGTGGGAGAACGCGGGACACTGGGAGTCTTCGAGGGGAGCGATTTTTCGACGGTGACGGTCGGCTGGGAGCTCAAGCCCGATTTCAACGGCTACTCCACCCTCGAGATCAACTCGGTCGCCACCGGCGAGGGGGGCTCCGCCACCGAGGTGGACAGTTTTCTCCTCGACTCGTCCGGTATCCCCCGCAAGGTTACCATGAGTGCCTCCGCGGCGGACAACAACGTGACCGTTTACGGCCGGGGCACCAACATCGGCGAGAACTGAAGGTTTCCCCCCCTCCCCTCCCCGATCCCCCTTATCTTCCCTAACGAAGAAAGGGGGATCTTCCTTTGGAAAATCCCCCTTTCGCGGTACATCGTCGACCTGTCAGCGTGGCGGACCCTGCCGCCGGTACTATCGTTGGCCACCCAGCTGGTGCCTGAACCAATCAACTACCGCTTCGGCGCTCTGGGCACCTCCCAAGGAACCGACCACTCGGCCATGGTCGAGGAGATACAGCACCGGGATACCCCTCACCCCGAACCGCGAGGAGAGGTCGGCATTCTCATCACTGTTGACCTGGAGGACCGCCGCGCTTCCTGCCAGTTTTTCGGCAACCGTTCGCACCGCCGGTGCGAATTTCACGCAGTGCGGTCACCAGGGAGCCCAGAACTCCACCAGCACCGGTCCCGGATAGCTCGCGACGAATCGGTCGAAGGTCTCGGCGTTGCCTGCTTGAGGTTGGCTGTAGAGCGGGGGAAGGTCGGCCTTGCAGCTTCCACACTTGCCGGCTACCCCTTCCTTATCGGCCGGGATGCGGTTTGACGCCCCGCAGGACCGGCAGGTTACCTGGTACGAGTCCATGTCTCCTCCTGAGTGTGCTTGGGAATCTGCATGACGCTCCATGCATACAGACAATTGTACCGCGAGGCACACGTCGCCGGGACGGCGCCCTCTCCCCTTTTTTAATCTTCCCTGGCCCCGTCACCTCCCTCACCCGGCCTTCGGCCACCCTCTCCCCTAAAGGGCGAGGGTATTCTTATCCATGGGCGGGGACCGAGGGTGAAATAAGAGTGAACGAATTCGGCGTTTCACATTTCACGCGTTTCTGCTAAGGTAGGGAGTTGCTCGGCCCGGCCGGGCATCACATACACAGATACAGCGGAGGTTTCCCCCACGATGAAAAGCCGAATCCTGTTCCTGGTACTGATCGCCGTCCTCTTCGCGGCAATCGGCGTCCAGGCATCCCAGCCCCAAATCAAAACCAACCAGCCGGCCCTCACCCAGGGGCTGAACGTTCCGATACTCCTCTACCACCGCCTCGGACCCGCCGTCGTCGACGGCATGACCATCAAGACCTCCGTCTTCGAGGAGCACCTGAAGTACCTGAAGGCCAACGGTTACCACGTGATCCCGCTGAAGACCCTGGTCGACTACTACTACAAGAAGGGCCCCGCACCCGGGCCGAAATCGGTGGTCATCGTCGAGGACGATGCGCACAAGTCGGTCTACAGCGACATGCTGCCGCTGGCCAAGAAATACAACATTCCGGTCACCGTCTTCGTCTACCCTTCCGCCATCTCCAATGCGAAATACGCCATGACCTGGGAACAGCTGAAGGAACTCAAGAAAAACGGCTTCGACATCCAGTCTCACACCTTCTGGCACCCCAACTTCAAGAAGGACAAGAAGAAGATGACTCCGGCCGAGTTCGAGAAGTCGGTCAACACCCAGCTCAAGAAATCGAAGGCCCGCCTGGAAGAGAAACTGGGCGGCACCGTCGACATGCTGGCCTGGCCGTTCGGGATCTATGACGACTATCTCCTGAAGAAGGCCACCGAGGCCGGCTACCGGGCGACCTTCACCATCGAGGCGCACCACGCCACCTCCCGGGATTCCGTCATGAAGCTCCCCCGTTACCTCCTGATCAACGCCGACCAGGGGAAAAACTTCGCCCGCATCGTGGAAGGGAGCGCGCCCAAGAGGAACATCGTCTACTAGGCTCGCGCCGTCAGGGGGATAGAGGGCTCCCCGGCACACCTTCCGAACATCGCCCTCAAAGAAAGATCCCCTGGGAGAAAACTCCCGGGGGATTTTTTTGTGTCCCCCCCTCCCCCTCACCTCCGTCCGAAGCCTCCCCCGTTGTAACACATTCGCAACATTATCTTCTTCAAACCGACCTAAAGTTGCGGCTGCAAATTCCGAAATAAGAGCTAGTTGCCAATATTTCTTATGGGGGTTGAACATGAGAACCATCCGCGCTGAGCTTTCGGCGATCATGGGTCTGGGGGTCGTTGTAGTGCTGGCAGGAGGTCTGTTCGGGCTATGGAGTTCGTGGAACAGCATCACGACCCTGGGGAGCAAAGTCAAACAGGGAAACGCGAACACTTTCGCCGTCCTCAAGATGACCCTGGACTTCAAAAAGCAGGTGCAGGAGTGGAAGGATGTTCTCCTGAGGGGGAATGACCCGGCGAAGTTGGAAAAGTACTGGGGGAATTTCGAGAAAAAGGAACAGGAGGTCCAGGCCGAAGGAAAGGACCTTACCAAGCGCCTTGACGATCCGGAGGCCCGCGCCCTCATCGAGCAGTTCCTGGAGGCGCACCGGCAAATGGGGGTCAATTACCGCAAGGGTCTCGCCGCCTTCAAGGAGGCCGGCTTCGTCCCGCATGCGGGGGATCAGGCGGTGGCGGGGATGGACCGCCCCCCCACGGAACTTCTGGAGAAATCCTCGACCCGGGTCATGGCGACGGCGGAGCAGATGGGGACGACCGCCCAAAAGAGGGGCTACCGCAGCATCAACGAGTGCCTGGTGTACATGCTGGTGGCCCTCGTGGTGACCATCGGGGTGATCGGCTATCTCATCAAGAAGCTCGTCGTCGCCCCTGCCGAGCGGCTGGTGGAAAGCCTCGGCAACCTCGAGCGCGGCGACTTTTCCGTCCCGGCCGTCTGGACCCGCGCGGATGAGCTCGGAAAGATCGGGGCCAGCGCCGAGAAGGTCCGGGTGACCCTGGGAGAGATGGTCCAGCGGGTGAGTCTTGCCACCACCGACGTGGCCGGCACCGCGCGCGAATTGAGCCGCACCTCGGAGCAGATGGCGAGCGGGATGGCCGAGCTGACCAGCCAGAGTGTCACCGTGGCAACCGCCAGTGAGCAGATGTCCGGAACCTCCGCCGACATCTCCTCCAACTGTGTCGAGCTGACCCAGGAAGCCAACATGGCGAGCGACGCGGCCTACACCGGCGCCGAGGTAGTCAACGCCACCATCCAGATCATGAACAGTATCGCCGAGCGCGTCCGCCTCACCGCCGGTACGGCGGCATCCCTCGGCCAGCGTTCCGAACAGATCGGCGCCATCATCAACACCATCGAGGATATCGCCGACCAGACCAACCTTCTCGCCCTCAATGCCGCCATCGAGGCGGCCCGGGCCGGCGAGCAGGGTCGCGGTTTCGCCGTGGTCGCCGACGAAGTGCGCGCGCTGGCGGAGCGGACCACCAAGGCCACCCGCGAGATCGGCGACATGATCCGGAGCATGCAACAGGAAACGTTGACCGCGGTAACGGCCATGGACGAGGGGGTCCGGGAGGTGGAAAAAGGGAGCGAGGAGGCGGCGCGCTCGAACGACGCCCTGAGCCGGATCATGGACCAGATAAAGACCGTGTCACTGAAGACGGAACAGATCGCCACCGCTGCCGAAGAGCAGAGCGCCACCACCAACGAGAGCTCCCGCAACCTCAACTCGATGTCGGACATCGTCACCAGGACCGCCTCGGGATCGCAGGAAGCCGCCCGGGCTGCCGGTCATCTCTTGACCCTGAGCGGCGAGTTGGAGCGGATGGTGAACCAGTTCAAGGTGGCTTAGCGGTCGGCAGGAATTACCCCTGGCAGTCGGCAGGGTAACACTGCGGGAGTCGGCTAGATGACTAGATGGTCGGCTAGGTGGCTAGATGGTCGGCTAGATCGGTGGCTAGATGAGTGGTTAGGTGTCGAGTCCCAGGCGGACGCGCATGGTGCGGAGCGTGGGGGCGAGGCGCACGCCCGTCAGCTCGTGGCCCATTCCCCCGTCGGGCCCGCCCACTACATCCCCTCCCCTTTGACACAGATCGCGTACTTGAGATAGCGCCCCTCGGGGAAGGTCACCGGGTACGGAAAGTCCTCCGGCTGGCCGTGCAAGGCGATGACATCCAGCGAGCTCCCCGCCTGCAGCGCCCCGCGGCGGAGCTCCTTCAGGTACTCCGCCACATCGACCTTCTGATGGTTGGAGGAGGCGATCAGGAGCCCCCCGTTTTTCAGGATTTTCAGCGCGGCGGCAACGAGGTCTGAGGTGCCGCCGCGGGTGGTGAACCGGCTCTTCGCGGTGGTGGAAAAGGAGGGGGGATCCATCAGGATGACGTCGTAGACCTTTCCCCGCTTGGCCAGGTCGTCGAGTACCGCCAGGCAATCTCCGAGCAGGAACTCGTGCCGCTTGGGGTTGAGCCGGTTGGCGTTGAAGTTCTCGCGGGCGACCTCCATGTAGGTCGAGGAGGCATCGACGCTGGTAACCAGGCTGGCTCCGGCCGAGGCCGCCGCCACCGAGAAGGCGCCGGTGTAGGAAAAGAGATTGAGAAAGCGCTTCCCCTTCACCCGCGTCACGAGGTCACGCCGGTTGTTCCGCTGGTCGAGAAAGAGGCCGGTGTTGAGGCCGCGCTCCAGGCTGATCCGGTAGTTCAGGCCGTTTTCCATGACCAGCAACGGGTCGGGAGCGGGGGAGCCGGTCAGAAGCCTTCCGTACTTCTTGTCCTCCCTCTCCGCCTCGAGTTCCCTGGTCTTCTGGGGCCGCCCCTTCTCATAGATCCCTGCCGGTGCGAGGAGCTCGTCCAGCGCCTGGGTCACCAGCTTCAGGTGCTTGCGCCACCCGTTGCAGTAGAGCTGGATCATGAGGTAGTCGCCGTAGCGGTCCACGGTCAGCCCCGGGAAGCCGTCCCCTTCGCCGTTCACCAGCCGGTAGGCATCGGTGTCGGTGAGATCGACATGATCGCGCCGGATGGCTACCGCCCGCTCCAGACGCTTCTTGATCCATCCCCGGTCGAGACGCATGGGATGGCGGGAGAGGATGCGGGCGACGATCCGGTCGGCAGGGTCCAAAAGGGCGGTGGACAGGAAACGTCCGGCCGGATCGACCAGTTCGACGAGGTCTCCCGCCTCCCCGGCGGGCCACTTCTTGGTGTAGGCATCCGCGATGATCCAGGGATGCCCAAGTTCAATCATCCTGACCGATTCAGCTCCGACCGAGCGCTGTGGCAACATCGATATACCTCTTCAGAAATATACCCTCGCCCCTTCAGGGGAGAGGGTGGCCGAAGGCCGGGTGAGGGAGGTTTTCCTCCACCGCCTGAACCGCCCCCTCACCCTGCCCCTCTCCCCTGATGGGGGCGAGAGAAGATGATGAATAGGGGCGAGCGGAGTGGCCTGCGGCGGAAAAAGAGAGGGGCGACCCACCCTTGCCGAAACCGGCTCAAGGTTGGTGTCGCCCCTTTCTTACGACCTACGGAATTTAGTGAGTGGCCTGGGTCTTGATACCAGCCTGCTCCATGGCCATGGCCAGCTTG
Source organism: Geomonas sp. Red276 (assembly GCF_054784495.1). Classification (NCBI taxonomy): domain Bacteria; kingdom Pseudomonadati; phylum Thermodesulfobacteriota; class Desulfuromonadia; order Geobacterales; family Geobacteraceae; genus Geomonas; species Geomonas sp. Red276. Next base: position 54,521 of record NZ_BLXW01000020.1, on the reverse strand, counting down.
GCCTGCTCGAGGGCCTCCATCTCCTTCAGCTTCTCGCCGAGCCAGAAGTGAAGGTCACGTGCGGTCTGGTAATTCACCACCACGCCGTTGGTGACGTGCCGGACGATGCTGCGGCCAAGGTCCGCCGGCTCCACGCCGGTCTCGTCACCGATGGTACCAGTCTGGGTGATCTCGTGGGAAATCGCGTTCGGGAGCGGCTGACGCTCAAGGTAGAAGTTCATGATCAGCTCGCCGCGGGGAGAGACGCCGCCATGGGCACCGTTGACATAGACCGGGCTGTAATCATAGGTGAAGACGTATTTGAAGGTCATTTCCGGGTTCTTTGCCATGTTCTGCTCTCCTTGGAATCGAAAGTAATTTCCCGCCACTGCGCGGGCACAATGCATGGTTTATAGCATGGAGGCCAGGGTCTGGCAAACAGGAATAAACCGCCCTCACCCGGCCTTCGGCCACCCTCTCCCCTAAAGGGGCGAGGGTATAGCAAATACCGCCTTCGGCCACCCCTGAAGGGGCGAGGGTATAGATTAGTGGAGGACGCCGCCGACTTTGGACAGGTAGTAGTCGTAGTTCCCTTCGTAGAGCCGCATCTCGCCGTGGTCGACCTCGATTACGCGGTCGACGAGCTTGCGAAGGAAGTGACGGTCGTGGCTCACCAGCATGACGGTGCCGGTGAAGCCCGACAGGGCGTCGAGGAGGATCTCGCGCGACTTGATGTCCAGGTGGTTGGTCGGCTCGTCCAGCACCAGGAAGTTGACCGGGCGCGCCAGCAGGGTCGCCAGCACCACGCGGCTCTTCTCGCCGCCGGAAAGGTTCTCGATCCGCTTGTCGACGTCATCCCCCTGGAAAAGAAAGGAGCCGAGCAGGTTCCTGATCACCCCGATGGTGGCCATCGGAATGACGTCCTGGACGGTTTCGAAGATGGTCTTCTTCGGGTCGAGGATCTCCATCGCGTGCTGGCTGAAGTAGCCGAGCTCGACGTTGGCCCCCAAGTTCACGGTGCCGGCGGTCGGCTCGGTCTCGCCGGCGATGGTCTTGAGGAAGGTGGATTTACCCGCGCCGTTCACCCCGACCACCGCGATCTTGCTGAGCCTCTTGATGGTGCCGGTAACGCCGGAGAAAACGGGATGCAGGGTTCCGTCCGGGTTGGTCCAGCTCTTGGCGAGGCCGTTCATGACCACGACGTCATCGCCGCTGCGGGGCGGTTCGGCAAACTCGAAGCGGACCACCTTATCCTCGGCGGGGATCTCGATCCTTTCGATCTTCTCGATCTTCTTCACGCGCGACTGCACCTGCGCGGCGTGTGAGGCGCGGGCGGCGAAGCGGGCGATGAATTCCTCTTCCTTGGAGAGCATCTCCTGCTGACGCTTGTAGCTCGCCAGAAGCTGCTCCTTGCGGATATCGCGCTCTTTCTCGTAGAAATCGTAGTTGCCGTTATAGGTGGTGATGGTCTTGTTGGCCACCTCCACGATGCGGTTTACCACGCGGTTCATGAAGTCGCGGTCGTGGCTGGTCATGAGGAGGGCGCCCTTGTACTCGCTGGCGATCCACTCCTCGAGCCAGACGATGGACTCGACGTCGAGGTGGTTGGTCGGCTCGTCCAGGAGGAGGACGTCCGGCTGGAGGGTCAGGATGCCGGCCAGCGCCACGCGCATGCGCCACCCGCCGCTGAAGGATTCGACCGGGTTATGGTAGCGGTCGGGTCCGATGCCGAGGCCGGTGAGGACTTCCTTAGCACGGGAATCGAGATCGTAGCCGCCGCGGTGCTCGAACTCCTCCATCGCCTCGCCGTAGCGGGCAAGGAGGGCTTCCATCTCGTCGGGAGAGATGTCGGTCCCCATCTGCTCTTCCATCTCCTTCAACTCGGCGGCGAGCCGAACGGTTTCTGCGGAGACCGCCATCACCTCTTCCAGCGCGGAGCGGCCGGCCATGTCGCCGATGTCCTGGGAGAAGTAGCCGATGGTGGTCTTTTTCCCCACCGTGATCTCGCCGGAATCGACCTCCTCCTCACCGGTGATGATCCGGAAGATGGTGGTCTTGCCGGCGCCGTTGGGGCCGACCAGGCCGGCCCGGGTCCCGGGAAGGATCTGGAAGCTCGCGTCCTTGAACAGCACCTTGGAGCCGTGCTGCTTGGTGATATTGGAAAGATGAATCATAGGGGTCTCCCAAGGCTGAAATAACCAATCAGCGTTAGCATGAAGCCCCGTGCGAAAACAACTTAATTTTTCCACAGCTTGTCGGGGATTTCAGAGAGTGGCTGGAGAAGGAGTCACGGTGCGGGGAGTGTTTCCCGCTTTGGCGTCGAGGTATCGATGACGTTCGACTAAAGTTTTCCCCTACCTTCTCCGAAATGAGCACGGAAGAGCACTGCATTGGCATTAGCCGCTTCGGCAAGGAGGGATGCATGAGTAGGTCGTGGTGCAAGGCGGCCATGACACTGATTCTGTCAGTGGCTTCTTTGGCATGTTTTCTGGGATGCAGCAACTCTGCGCCCCCCGAGCCGTCCCCGTTGAGTGCTGCCAACGTGAACCTTGTCTTCGTTGTCAGTGAAGACCTCAACGACCATGCCTTCGGTGACGTCAACCAGAGTACGGCTAACCTCACCAGCCAGGGATTGCAACGGTCGCTGGCCATGGCCACCTACCTGCGGCAGTCGGTACTGGGCGGTAACAACGTCAACGGGATCTACGCCCTCGAGCCGATGACCCATCTGCAGACCGCCCATGGTTATCCGGACATGAACGCGCTGGTGGCCATCCAGCAGTTTGCCCTTCTGAACCAGATCACCCTGTCGAGCGATCCCGCCGGAGGTAATCCCTACACCGGCCAGAACTACCCCATCAACGTCTCCTACGCGTCCGGCGCGGTGCCGAGCGGGGTCGCAGTGCCGTCCCAGTTTTACCCCGACTGCCAGGGCCTCGATTTCAACGATACCAACGGGAACAACGAGGCCCTGATCGGCGGCATCATCGCCGCCAACGCTCCCGGCTACTACGTCTTTTCCGCCCCCTGGCAGACCGTCAGCAGCACGCTGGCGAAGCTTAACGCGCTTCACGGCTTCAACCTGGCAGTTCCCACCCAGTACGCCGGCCCCAACAGCATCTACGCGATCTCGATCCCTCCCGCCGGGTCGCCCGCCTTGGTCACCTTCAACAGCAACGTCATGCCCGCGGTTACCTACCCTACCCTGCCGGCCTCCGCCCTGGTGAGCGCCGCATGCACCACGCCGACACCGGCCACCATCACGGTCACCGCGGGAGCGGGTGGCGCGGTGATCCCCGCCGGCATCAACCGGAACCAGACGGTCTATATCGTCCGCCACGCCGAGGCCCATCCGCACGGCTACTGGTCGGACAACAACTATGTCGGCGCCGGCCAATGGCGCGCCCTCGACCTCCCGAACGCGCTCCTTGGCAAGGTTGATGCCGACCAGGTGTGGTCCCTCGATCCGTCGCAGTCGAGCGTGGGGACCGTGAGCAGCTCGGGCATCTCCCAGTGGTCCGGCGTCGCGCCGGCCCTGACCGTGCAGCCGTTCGCCATCGCGAACGACCTCCCCTACAACCTGCTATCGAGTATCATGTCGAGCGCCTCCAACTCTCCCCAACTCACCAGCACCTTTTTCTTCACGGGGGGGACCTTCTCCAACCACAAGCTCCTTTTGGGCTGGACCTACACCCAGGCCCCGCAACTGGTCAACGCGCTCATCTCCAGCTATTTCCCCAACGGAGGTGCCCCTACCGCACCGGCGTGGTCTCCCTACGACTACGACTCGCTGTGGGTCATCACCATCGACGCCATCGGCAACCTCACCGCGGATTTCACCCAGTGCGAAGGAATCAATTCCGCGACCTTGCCGGTATCGCCACCGCTTTTCTGACCGTCTCAGGCAGGCAACCTACTCCATAAATGAGGAGACAAGACATGGCATCGAACGGTTCAGACGATTCAAGGATGAATGGCAGCGAACTGCAGGTGGAAGACGTGGTGGAATTCCGGCCATCTTCTCAATATGCGGATTCATGCGGGGAGAAAAGAGGCGCCCAAACGGAGGGGGGGCTCACCAGGAGGGATTTCGTCAAATACTCGGCGGGGACCATCGCCTGCCTCTACCTCGGGACGCTCCAGACCGGATGCGGATCCTCCACCACGGCCGCCACCCCGGTCATGCGGTGGCCGATCGCCAAGGACGTCTATACGACCGTCCAGCAGCAGATTCTTCCCGTTCTGATAGCCGCCGACCTCCCCCAGTTGAACCCGAGGGACGTGAGGCTCTACTCCGAATTCGGGTACGACGCCTGGCACGTGGGGGGGGGGCAGCCCCACACCGTCTGGACCACCATCGCCCCCGACTACGGCAGCGCCCCCCACGCCGCACGCCTCATGTCGTTCTTCACCATGTCCGACATCCACATCTCCGATAAGGAGTCCCCGGCTCAGCCGCTCTACGTCACCTGGAGCGCGCCCTTCGGCCCGACGGCCAATTCGTCGGCCTACTCGGCGGTGCTCCTTTCCTCGACCCAGGTGCTCGATGCCGCAGTCCAGACCATCAACGCCCTGCACAAAAAATCCCCCTTCGACTTCGGGATTTCGCTGGGAGATGCCATCAACAACTGCCAGTACAACGAACTCAGGTGGTACATAGACACGCTGGACGGGAAGGTCATCACCCCCAGCTCCGGGGCCCATATCGGGGCGGACCAGGTCGACTACCAGCGCCCGTTCCAGGCGGCGGGGCTGGACAGGACGATCCCCTGGTACCAGGTGCTCGGCAACCACGATCAGTTTTGGATGGGTTCGGCGGTGGAGAACGACAAGACGTACGCGGCCCATATCTCGGACACCATCCTCGACATGGGAATGGCGCCGGATCCGCAGGTGGCGGTGAACGCTACGGGGTACTACATGGGGGTGATCGACGGGTCCGACCCGTTCGGGGCGGTCATCCAAGCGGGACCGGAGCAGAATTTCTCGCAGCCGCCGAAGGTCGTTGCCGATCCCGACCGCCGCTCGCTGGCGACGCCCACCTCGTCGAGCAGAAACTGGATACGGGAATTCTTCAACACCACCTCGGCACCGGTCGGCCACGGCTTTAACCTGGTGGACCCGGCCCATGGAGACGACTTCGCCTGTTACAGCTTCGTCCCGAAATCCGACATCCCCCTCAAGATCATCGTGCTGGACGACAACTGCAGGGGGGCGGGGCAGCCCTATTACTTCACGGGGAGCCTGGACCAGGTCCGGCTCGATTGGCTCAAGGCCGAGTTGCAGGGAGGGCAGGACAACAACCAGTTGATGATCATCGCGGCGCACATCCCGTTCAGGACCTACCGGGACCTGGTCACCGATCCGGCCCAAGTGGCGTCCAATCCCCCCATGATGTCGCTCTTTGTCCCCGCCCCCATCCTGGGATCCACCTCGGTGGTCTCCGATGCGTCCCTCTTGGCGCTACTGCAGGGATACCCGAATCTCATCATGTGGATCTCCGGGCACCGGCACATGAACACGGTCACCCCCCAGATTCATCCAACCGATCCGACCCGGAGCTTCTGGGAGGTGGAGACCTCGTCGCTGCGCGATTTCCCGCAGCAGTTCCGCACCTTCGAGCTGTACCGAAACAGCGACAATACCATCTCCATCGTGATAACCAACGTGGACCCGGCGGTTTCGGCCGATTCGCCGGCAGCCACCTCGCGGGGCAACGCCATTGCCACCGCCCGCATCACGGCGGCCGCCGCCTTCAGCGACGTCACCTCCCACGCCCTCAATGCCGAGCTCGTGGTGCAATTGACCGCCACCATGCAGGGGGTCATCGCCACCGCGGGCACGCCTTTGTGAGGCGCGGAAGCTGGGAGAAGGTCACCGTTTTCCGGTGACCTTCTCCACCGCGTTGCGCAACAGGTTGGCCAGATAGATTGAGCAGAAGATGATGAGAGCGACCTTGACGAACTTGAGCCAGACGGGGTCGGGGATAACGGTGGGGATACCGAAATTGGTGGCGAGATACCAGGCGGATATGCCGACGCCGACGACCGCGCCGGCCGCCACGAAGGGGCGCCTGAGTTTGGAGATTTGCTTTTTGGGCTGGGAGTCCATAGGACGTATCCTTAAACCTTCAATCAATGGAACGCGGATGACGCGGATTGGACGGATAAAGGCGGATCAGGCAAAGACAAATCATAAAAGGGGTTAAACCTGAAAGCTTAAAAGGTTTATCCGCGTAAATCCGTTAAATCCGCGTCATCCGCGTTCTAAGCGCCTTTGACTTTTCTGTTGTCATCTGTTGCTGTAATCCCGCTCGCCGAAGAGGGCGGAGCCTACCCTGACCAAGGTGGCTCCTTCGGCAATGGCGGCTTCGAAGTCGCCGGACATCCCCATGGAAAGCTCGCGCATCTCGACGTTAGCAATGCCCGCCGCTTTTACCTCTTCGGCCAGCTCCCTCAGCGCCCGGAAATAGGGTCGCGCCGCTTCCGGATCATCGAAGAAAGGAGGCATGGTCATGAGCCCCTTCACCCGCAGGTGGGGGAGAGCGGCGACCTCCTTCACCAGGTCGAGCAGCTCTTCGCTCGTGGTCCCGCTCTTGGTAGCTTCCTGGGAGATGTTGACCTGGATGAGGACGTCGCAGCTCTTGCCGAGCTCTCCCCACTGCCGGTCGATCTCGCGCGCCAGGGAAATCCGGTCCACCGAGTGGATCAGGTCGACCAGGCCGGCAATCTGGCGCACCTTGTTGCTCTGGAGGTGGCCGATGAAATGCCAGCAGACTTCTTTCGGGAGCTCCGCCGCCTTGGCGACCAGCTCCTGGACGTAGTTCTCGCCGAAGATGGTCTGCCCGACCGAAAGCGCCTCGGATATCGCCTCTGCCGGCTTGGTCTTGGAAACCGCTACCAGCTTCACGCTTCTGGGATCCCGGCCGGCCTTCACCGCCGCCTGCTCTATCCGCTGCCGGATGGTCTGAAAGTTATCGGCTATCGACACGGCTCCCCCTTCCTCAGATGGCTCCCATTACCCTCAGCTGCTCGACCACCTCGCAGAGAGGAAGCCCCACCACGTTGGTGTACGACCCGTCGATTTTGCGGACCATGTGGGCGGCGCCTCCCTGGATCGCGTAGGCTCCCGCCTTGTCGAACGGGCATCCGGTGGCGATGTAGGCGGCGATCTCCTCGTCGCGCAGGTGCTTGAAAAAGACCTTGGTCCGCACTGCCTCGCCTACCGCGCCGTCACGCTCGCGGTCGTAGATGGCGAAACCGGTCACCACCTCGTGGGGAATGCCGGAGAGCTTTTTCAGCATCCGCTCGGCGTCGGCTGCGTCCTTCGGTTTCCCCATGATCTCCCCTTCGCAGAGGACGATGGTATCCGCTCCCAGGAAGAAGCGCCCTTCCGGGCTGAGCTTGGCGGAGGCCTTCGCCTTCTCCTCGGCAAGGCGCAGGACGTGGTCGACGGGAGGCTCGTCCGGCAAGGGAGTCTCGTCTATATCGGCGGGCACGACCCGGAAGGTGATCCCGGCGGACTCCAGGAGCTCGCTGCGTCTCGGGGAAGCCGAGGCGAGTACGACTGCACTTTTCATTGGATAGTCTCCCCGAGGCGGCACTATTTCAGCTGCATCCGTCGGCACTTCAAGGCGAGGATGACAGCCGCGATGGTGATCGCCGCCCCTATAATGAGATTGAAAGTATTGGCGGTGGTCAGTCCGTAGACAAGGGAAGCTATCCCCATCACAAAGACCAGCGCTTCGAGTGAAATCAGCCTGCCCAACACCGAGATTTCCTGGTTTCCCTTGTCACTTCGCATGGCATCCCTCCGCGAAGAACATCGATGGCGACTATCTCAACGTAATTGTTCCGACGCTTTAGCTAACCTGGCGTATCCTTATTTACTTCCGCACCCCACTGCTCCAGCGCTTCCAGGCCGCGCTGGGCCAAAAGCCCCCGCTTTTCCTTCTTCTTGATCTTCTTCCCCGGCAGAGGCGGAAAGAGCCCGTAGTTCACGTTCATCGGCTGGAAATGGTCCGCCTCGGCATTGGTGATGTGCTGGGCCAGGGCACCGATGGCGGTCTCCGGCGGAGGCACGGTCAGCTCCTCCCCCTTGGCCAGCCGGGCGGCGTTGACCCCGGCCAGGAACCCGCTGGAGGCGGACTCCACGTATCCCTCGACGCCGGTGATCTGGCCGGCGAAGAAGACCCTCGTATCGCTCTTCAACTGACAGGTGGCCAGCATCAGTTTGGGCGCGTTGATGAAGGTGTTGCGGTGCATGGAGCCAAGCCTGAGGAACTGGGCCTGCTCCAGGCCGGGAATGGTACTGAAGATCCGTTTCTGTTCCGGCCAGGTGAGCTTGGTCTGGAAGCCGACCAGGTTGTACATGGTCCCCTCCCGGTTTTCCTGGCGAAGCTGGATGACGGCATGCGCCTCGACCCCGACCCGGGGATCGACCAGGCCGACCGGTTTCATGGGACCAAAGCGCAGGGTCTCGATGCCGCGGCTGGCCATCTCCTCGATCGGCATGCACCCCTCGAAGTGGACCACCTTCTCGAAGCTCTTGGGCTCGACCTTCTCCGCCTTGAGGATCTCCTGCACGAAGGTCTCGTACTGCTCCTTGTCCATCGGGCAGTTCAGGTAATCGTCGCCGTCACCCTTGCCGTAGCGCGAGGCGCGGAAGGCCTTGGAGAGGTCGATGGAGTCGGCGGCGACGATCGGGGCGATGGCGTCGTAGAAGTAGAGGTACTCGCCCACCAGCTCGCCGATCCTTTCCGCCAGGGTCCCGCTCGTGAGAGGCCCCGAAGCGACCACGACGATCCCTTCGGAGGGGATCTCGGTCACCTCCTCGCGGATCACCTCGATCAGGGGGTGCTGCTCGATCTTGGACGTAATGTACTCGGAGAAGAGCGAGCGGTCGACCGCCAGCGCGCCGCCGGCGGGAACCTTGGTGGCCTCGGCCGCCTCCATGAAAAGGGAGTGCAGGCGGCGAAGTTCCTCCTTGAGAAGCCCCACCGCGTTTTCCAGCGAATCGCCGCGTAGCGAGTTCGAGCATACCAGCTCGCTCAGCCCCGGAAGGTGATGCGCCTCCGAGTAAGCGTTCGGTTTCATCTCGAACAGCCTGACCTTCACCCCTCGGGAAGCGATCTGCCAGGCCGCCTCGCACCCCGCCAATCCCCCGCCAATTACGGTTACTGTCTTAGTCAATCGTTACTCCGTCTTAGGTTGTCGGACCTGTCGGACCTGTCGGACATCGATGAGGTCCCGAAACAAAGCGCGGGGTCCGAGGACCCCGCGGGCATTGCCAGAAACAGTGCGGTCACTGAGTAAAGCTAGTCGGTGCTCTTCCAGTCGCACCCTTCCTTCGGACACTTAAGGAACTCTCCCTGACGCTTGTACACCTTCTTCACCAAGAGCGGGAAACCGCACTTGGGACAGGGCTGCTGGACCGGGAGATCCCAGAGCGCGAACTTGCACTCGGGATAGCGGTTGCAGGAGTAGAAGAGCTTCCCGAAACGGGACTTCTTCTCGATCAGCTCCCCCTTGCCGCACTCGACGCAGGTGATCCCGGTCCCCTTGGGCTTCACGAGCGGCTGGATGTTCTTGCAGTTCGGATAGGCGGAGCAGGCGAGGTATTTTCCGAAACGCCCGTCCTTGATCAGCATCTTGCTCCCGCACTTGTCGCAGACTTCCTCGGACTCCACCACCTCCGCCGGCTCGTTGGTCTCCTTGTCGAGCGGACGGATGTAGCGGCATTCGGGATAGCCGGTGCAGGCGTAGAACTTGCCGAACTTGCCGAGCTTCACCACCAGCGGCTTGCCGCACTCCGGGCAGACCTCGTCGGTCGCCTCGGTGGTGAGATCGGACTTGCTCACCTCCCCTTCCTTGAGCCTCAAGAGGTTGATGAACGGCCCCCAGAACTCGTGCAGAAGCGGACGCCACTGCTTCTCGCCGCGGGAAACCATGTCGAGCTCTTCCTCGAGGTTGGCGGTGAAGTTGTAGTCGACGTACTGGGTGAAGTGGTTGGTGAGGAGATCGGAGACCACCATCCCGACGTCCTCGGGGATGAAGCGCTTCTTGTCCAGCCGCGCGTACTTACGCTCGATGATGGTGTTCATGATCGAGGCGTAGGTCGACGGACGGCCGATCCCGTACTCCTCCAGGGTCTTCACCAGGGTCGCCTCGGTGTAGCGCGGCGGCGGCTGGGTGAAGTGACGCTCGGGGAGGAGCTGCTGAAGGTTCAGGATGTCCCCCTCGCTAAGCGGCGGGAGGAGCCCCTCCTTCTCTTCGACCTCGTCGTCGACCCCCTCGATGTAGAGCTTCATGAAGCCCGCGAAGCGGATGACGGTGCCGGCCACCCGGAACCTGAAGCCCGGCCCCGCGGAGATGTCCACCGAGGTCTGGTCGAGAAGCGCCTCGGCCATCTGGCAGGCCACCGTCCTCTTCCAGATCAGGTCGTAGAGCTTGAACTGGTCGGAGGAGAGGAACTTCTTCACCTCGATCGGGGTCTTGGAGATATAGGTCGGCCGGACCGCCTCGTGGGCCTCCTGGGCGTTTTTCGACTTGTTCTTGAAAAAGCGCGGCTTCTCGAGCGCGTATTCCTTCCCGTACAGGGTGGTGATCACCGAACGGGCCTCGTCGAGCGCCACGTTGGAGAGCGCCACCGAGTCGGTACGCATGTAGGTGATGAGACCGACCGCGCCGTCGCCGACGTCGATCCCCTCGTAGAGCTTCTGGGCGGTCGACATGGTCTTCTTGGCCGAGAAGCCGAGCTTCCTGGCCGCCTCCTGCTGCAAGGTGGAGGTGGTGAACGGGGGTGAAGGCTGGCGCCGACGCTCGCTCTTGGTGACCTTCTCGACCTTGTAGACCGGGTTGACCGGGTCCTTCACCACGAGCGGCTTGGACTCCGCGTCATCGGCAAGCGCCGGGAACTCCTTGCCCCCCAGCTTGCCGAAGATCCGGAAGGCGGCGTCGCGGTCCGGGATATCGAACTTGGTGAGCTTCTTCCCTTCCGCCTCCACCAGCGAGGCGGTCAAGGACTGCTTCTTCGCCGTGTCGAGTTTGGCGCCGATGGTCCAGTACTCCTGCTCCTTGAAAGCCTGGATCTCCTTCTCGCGCTCGCAGATGAGCCTGAGCGCGACGGACTGGACGCGGCCGGCGGAAAGGCCGTAGCGGATCTTTTTCCAGAGGAAGGGGGAAAGGGTGAAACCGACCAGGTAATCGAGGATGGAGCGGGCCTGCTGGGCGTCCACCAGATCCTGGGCGATGCCGCGCGGGTTCTTGACGGCGTGGACGATGGCGTCCTTGGTGATCTCGTGGAACACCACCCGCTTGATGTCGAAGCCGGCCTTCTTCTTGCCGTCCAGCCCGAGAGCGGCCAAAAGGTGCCAGGAGATCGCCTCCCCCTCGCGGTCGGGGTCAGTCGCGAGCAAAAGCGAGTTGATCCCCTTCATCTCCTTCTTGATGGCGTCGATGTGCTTCTTGCTCTCGGGGAGCACCTGGTATTTCGGTTCGAAGTCGTGATCGACGTCCACCGACCCCTGCTTGCTGGGGAGCGCGCGGACGTGCCCGAAGGAGGCCAGTACCTTGAAATCCGGCCCGAGGAATTTCTCTATGGTCTTCGCCTTGGCGGGAGACTCGACTATGACAAGGTTGTGCGACATGGGTCCACCTAGGTTGATTGAAATAAGCGATCGGGGTCGCCGGTCGCTCAGGTTACCGCGAAATGCTTTCCGGGGAGCTGCATCACCGCCCCCTTAAGCTCCAGGCGCAGTAACGTAGCGGAAACCTCCGACGCTGTCAACGCGCTCCGCACGATGAGGTCGTCGATGTGCAAAGGCCCCTGGCAAAGGAGGGCGTAGATCTCGGCCTCCCGGCCGGTCAGCGCGAAGGTGGGAGGCTGCGGGATCTCCCCGGTCGGGCGGGGCTCGATGGAGAGCTCTTCGAGGATATCCTCGACCCGATCGACCAGCTTGGCCCCTTCCTTGATGAGCGCGTTACACCCCCGGCTTCCGCTCAGGGTGACGTTGCCCGGGACCGCGAAGACCTCCCGCCCCTGGTCCAGCGCGTAGCGGGCGGTGATCAGCGAGCCGCTCGCCTCGCCTGCCTCGACCACCACCACGCCGCGGGAGAGGGCGCTGATGATCCGGTTGCGGCGGGGGAAGTTCTCGGCCAAGGGCGCGGTCCCCAGGGGGAATTCGGTAATCACCGCTCCCTGCTTGGTCAAGGCCTCATGAAGAGCGCCGTTCTCGGGAGGGTAGATGACGTCGATACCGCAGCCAAGGACGGCGATGCTCCTGCCTTCGTTTTTGAGCGCCCCCCAGTGGGCGGCGGTGTCGATGCCCCTGGCCATCCCGGAGACCACGGCGATCCCCTGGCCGGCGAGGTCGTGGGCCAGGCGGGTGGCGGTCGCGAGCCCGTACTGCGAGGCGCGCCGGGAGCCGACCAGGGCGATGGCCGTCTCGCTCCCCTTGAGCTCCCCCTTCACGTACAGGAAAGGAGGCGGGTCGGGGATTTCCATCAACAGGCGCGGGTAGCGCTCGGAGAGGATGTCGACCACGGCGGCCCCGCTCGACGCGAGACGCTCCTCTTCGGCGTCGGCGAAGGGCCGGTAGTCGTGGCTGGAAAGGGATTCGACGGCGGCCCGGCTCACCCCTTTCACCTGGGAGAGCTCCCGCGCCGAGGCCTTCAGCACCCGCTCCGGTGTCCCGAAATGCGAGACGAGACGGAGGAAGGTGACGTTTCCGACCAGGGGAACGGATTTCAGGCCGAACCAGTAGTAGTGCTCCATGGGGTTCCCCCCCCGCAAGCTACCTACTCTTCCTCATTTCCACCCGGTCGCCGCGGTAGATGGTGTCGACGCTCTTCACGATCACCGCGGTCGAGGTATTGAGCCCGGTCTTAAGCACCACCAGGGCGCCGACCACCTCGACCGGGAACTTGTCCACCCGGGACTTGGCGTAGCGCTGGTCGGGCGTCACGTCGCGGACGATGTACAGGAGGTTCCCCGGCTGCACCCCTTGGGCGCGCCCGAGGTCCAGGAAGACCAGGTCGCGGACCGCGATCACCTTGTTGCCGGTCTGGCTCTCGACGATGTACCCGAGCAGGTCGCGGTCGGCGGCCCTAAGGGGAACGGTAACCTTCTTCTCCTGCACCGGCAGCAGGTAGCTCCCGGGGGTGATCTCCTGGTACGACTTGGTGATGATCGCCTTGGAGGCCTTTTCCTCGACCTCGGAGAGCTGCAACTCGCCCAGCGGGATCACCCGGTCCCCGACGATCTCGTTGGTCACCGGGTGGCTCACCGCCCCCATCTTCTTGTAGATCGAGAAACGGTCGCCGACGTTGGCACCGTTACTCCTGCCGAGGTCGGTGTAGACGATGTCGTCGGTCCCGACGATCTTGCGGTTCTGGGCGGTGGCGATGATGGCCCCCACAGGCGGCTGGCCGTCTTCCACCAGGAATCCTTCGCTCCCGGTCACCGAGAAGGTCTGTACCGGCTCTTCGGGGGGGGACGGGGCGACCTCGCTACTGGGGGGAGCCGCCGGGACGGCCTCCGCGGCCGGGGCCGCCTGCTGCGGCTTGGGCTGCTCCAGCTCGATGCGGTCGCTGTAGACCCTGATCTTTTGGCCGGGATAGATGAAATGCGGGTTGCCGATCCCGTTCTCGCCGTTGGCCGCCCAGAGGTTTGGCCAGTAATGGGGATCGTTGAGGAAGCGCTTGGAGAGCCCCCACAGGGTGTCGCCAGGGGCGATGGTGTAGATGGTGGGCTGGTCAGACGCCGCAGCCGCCGGGAAAACGGGGGCCGCCAGGGAAAGTAAAAGCAGTGCCACGGGAAAACGGTATCTCATAAGCTCCTTTAAGGGGCTAAGGGCGCCCCGGCCTCCTCCCCGCCGGGCTATCTCCGGCGCGGTCCGTACTCCAGCATTATATATAATGGGTTCCGCGGTCAAGCTTGCCTAATGTTGGCTGGAAAAACCTCTCATGAGGCTGGCGGGCTCATTTTTGTCCTGCCGGGGTACCTGGTCGGCCGGTAAAGGGCCGTCCAGAGCGGGCTCGCAGCCGCCGGGAAAAGTGTCAAAAAAACCTCTCCCGGAGAAAAATTTAACATAATTAAAGCTTTTTGGAGGTCAATGTCAAGGAGAAAGCGGCCTTTTGGGGGTTCATTACACCGGCGTTCTGTGCTAGTGTGTGCGCCGCATCGACTTCAAAGAGTACTTCGCTCCCCTTATGGGGCGACGTGGAACTGGGCATACGTGACAAGTAATACCATAACGACAGGTAACGGCCTTAGGGCGGGCAGGGTTAAACCCGAGCTCCTCGCCCCGGCCGGCAACATGGAGAAACTCAAGGTGGCCATCCGCTACGGCGCGGACGCCGTCTACCTGGGGGGAAAGGCCTTCGGGCTTCGCAACCTGGCCGACAACTTCACCGTTTCCGAGCTGGCCGAGGCGGTCCAATACGCCCATCGCCACCGCGTGAAGGTCTATCTCACCGTGAACGCCTTTCCCGGCAACGGTGCGCTGGAAACGCTGGAAGCCTTCCTGGACGAGATCGAGCCTATCCCCTTCGACGGCCTGATCGCCGCCGACCCGGGCGTGATCGCCCTGATCCGCGAGAAGCAGCCCGCCCGGGAGATCCACCTCTCCACCCAGGCCAACACCACCAACTGGAAAAGCGCCTCCTTCTGGCATGGCCAGGGGGTGAGCCGGGTGAACCTCGCCCGCGAGATGCCGCTCGACGAGGTCAGCGAAACCGCTCGGAAATGCCCGGGCCTGGAGCTGGAGGTCTTCGTCCACGGCGCCATGTGCATCTCCTACTCCGGGCGTTGCCTCCTCTCCAGCGCGATGACCGGCCGGGACGCCAACCACGGGGAGTGCACCCAGCCCTGCCGCTGGAACTACGCCATCGTGGAGGAGACCCGCCCCGGCGAATACTTCCCGATCGTCGAGGACGACAGCGGGAGCTTCATCTTCAACTCGAAGGACCTCTGCCTGATCGAGCACCTCCCCGCCATCATCGGAAGCGGCGTCCACGCCCTGAAGATCGAGGGGCGCATGAAGGGGATCTACTACGCGGCGAGCGTCATCAGGGTCTACCGGGCGGCGATCGACAGCTACTGGGAAAACCCCGCCGGCTACCGGCTGAAACCGGAGTGGCTGGAAGAGCTCAGCAAGGTGAGCCACCGCGGCTACACCACCGGCTTTCTGTTCGGCAAACCGCGCGACGTCGACCACGAGTACCTGAGCCGCTACATCAGGAGCTACGAGTTCGTCGCCATGGTGCAGGAAAGCTCTGGCGGCGGGACCCTTTTAGGGGTGAGAAACCGCCTCAAGGTCGGGGACACCCTGGAACTGATCGGCCAGGGGGCACAGTTCGCCTCCTTCACGCTGACCGAGATGACCGACGAGGAAGGGAATCCCCTCCAGGTGGCCCATGCCAACCAGCGGGTGGTGATCCCGCACATCCCCGGCGCCTGCGAATACGACCTGATCCGGCGGGAGAAACCCTTGAAGGTGGCGGCATGAAATTTTTCAGAGACGAGGCGGCAAGCGCGTTCAGGGACCTCGGCGTCCTCCTGATCGGCTTCGGGGTACTCTTTTTCCAGTTCCTGGGGCGGCTCCCCCTGATCGACCCGGACGAGGGGCGCTACATCGAGATCCCCCGGGAGATGCTGGTGCGCGGGGACTTCGTCACCCCGATCCTCAACCACGTCAAGTACTTCGAGAAGCCCCCGCTTCACTACTGGCTGAACGTGATCTCCCTGAAGATCTTCGGCGAGAGCGAACTGGCGGCGCGCGTCCCCGGGACGCTCTGCGGCCTGCTCACCGTCCTTCTTACCTACTGGGTCGGGCGCCGGCTTTTCAGCCGCCGCAGCGGGCTGCTGGCCGCCATCATCCTCGGCACCTCGGTGGGATTCGTGATCCAGTCCCGGATCAACTTCACCGACATGACCCTCACCTTCTGCCTGACCGGCGCCTTCATCTTCTTCATGCTGGCGGCGCGGGAGGGGTACCCGAGGCAGGGGCTCCACTACTACCTCTTCTACGCGTTCATGGGGCTCGCGGTGCTCGCCAAGGGGCTCATCGGCATCGTGCTGCCGGGTGCGGTCATCTTCATGTACATGCTTTTGACCAGGCGCTGGCGGCTTCTCAAGGAGATGAGGATCCCCACCGGCACCATCGTCTTTCTGGCGGTCTGCGCCCCCTGGTTCGTGCTGGTTTCCCTGCGCAACCCGGAGTTTGCCCACTTCTTCTTCATCCACGAACACTTCGAGCGCTTTCTGACCAAGGTTCACCACCGCTACCAGCCGTTGTGGTTCTTCGTCCCGGTGCTTTTGGGGACCATGCTCCCGTGGTCGCTTTTCATCCCGGCCGCGCTCAAAAGCGGGTGGCGGGAGCGGAAGAGCGATCCTGAGAAGCTCTTCCTGTTTCTCTGGGCGGTGATCATCTTCGCCTTCTTCTCCAAGTCGAACTCCAAGCTCATCCCCTACATCCTCCCGGTGTTCCCGCCCCTGGCACTGCTGATCGGGGACTGGTTCGTCAAGGTATGGAACGCTCCTTCGATCCGGCGGGTGAGCATGGCCACCGCGGGGCTGCTGATCCTGATCGGCGCCGGCGCCATCGCCTACCCGCTCACCTTCCGCCATCCCGAGATCGGGACCACGGCGGGAATAGTGGTGGGCGCCCTCTTCCTCGGCCAGGGGATCGTCTGCCTCATCGCGGGGCGCAAGGGGGATCCGGCCGGCTTCATCGTGCCGCTGGCCGCCGCCACCTTCGTGGTGATCGCCGGAGCGCCGCCGTATATCTACGAGCAGGTCGCGGTCAAGAACTCCGCCCGGGAACTCTCCCGCGCCATCCAGAGCTATCCCCGCCAGGACGTCCAGGTCGCCTGCCTGTCGGATTACCAGCAGGGGATCGCCTTCTACACCCACCGCCGCGTCACGCTGGTGGGGGACGACCGCGACGAGCTGGATTTCGGGAGCCGGCAGGGGGACAATGCCGCCTGGTTCCCTACCCTTCCCGAGTTTGCCGCCCAGTGGGACTCCGGCAAGCCTTTCCTCGTGGTGGTCAAAAAAGGTGAGCTGGCCAAGTTCCAGGCCGCCTGCCAACGCCCCGGCCGCCTTATCATGAAAGCCGGCAACCGCCTGCTGCTCGCCAACGATCAACCTACACCGGCACCCCCTCCCCTCCCCTCGCCAAAACTGTAGGGTGGGCACCCCGTGCCCACGCGGGTCCACGAGGAAAGGTGGGCAGAGGGCTGCCCACCCTACTTTCTTTGGAAACTTAGGATGGCGATACCCAAGCTCAGGATGGCGATACTGGAGCTCAGGATGGCGATACCCAAGCTCAGGATGGCGATACCCAAGCTCAGGATGGCGATACTGAAGCTCAGGATGGCGATACCCAAGCTCAGGATGGCGATACCCAAGCTCAGGATGGCGATACCCAAGCTCAGGATGGCGATACTGAAGCTCAGGATGGCGATACCCAAGCTCAGGATGGCGATACCCAACCTTAGGATGGCGATACCCAAGCTCAGGATGGCGATACCCAAGCTCAGGATGGCGATACCCAAGCTCAGGATGGCGATACCCAACCTTAGGATGGCGATACCCAAACCTAGGATGGCGGTACCCAAACGGTGAGGCAGCACCGGTACCCTATCCTCACCATGCCCCTCCCCTTGAAGGAGAGGGAACCTTTCGCCGTAGGGGTGGGCACCCCATGCCCACGCGGGTACACGTGGAAATGGTGGGCAGCCCTCTGCCCACCCTACGTTCTACCTTGAGTCAAAACCCTACCCTGCCTCCTCCCCTCTCACTGTATCCAAACCCGTATACTCAAAAACCTGCCACGGCGGGGGAAAGTGTTTGACCCGAGGGGCGGTTCATGTAATATTGGCAGGTCGATGTCTAATGAGCAGGAGGGCTTTTCGTGCGAGAGAAATTTCTTCCCTTTTCCATCCCGACCATAGGTGAAGAAGAGATCAACGAGGTGGTGGACTCCCTGAGAAGCGGGTGGATCACCACCGGTCCGAAGGTGAAGCGTTTCGAGGACGCCTTCAAGGATTACGTGGGCGCCCCGCACGCCGTACCCCTCTCCTCGGCGACCGCCGGACTGCACCTCGTCATGCTCGCCCTGGACCTCAAGCCGGGCGACGAGGTGATCACCACCCCGATGACCTTCGCCGCCACCGTCAGCATGATCGTCCAGGCCGGCGGGAAACCGGTCTTGGCCGACATCGAGCCCGGCACCCTCAACATCGACGTCAACGAGATCCGCAAGAAGATCACCCCCAGGACCCGCGCGCTCGTCCCGGTCCATTTCGCCGGCCAGCCGTGCGACATGGACGAGATCTTCGCCCTGGCCAAGGAACATAACCTCGCCGTCATCGAGGACGCCGCCCACGCCATCGGCACCGAGTACAAGGGCGCCCGCATCGGCTCGCTCGACAGCGTCTCGGTCTTCTCCTTCCACCCGATCAAGAACATCACCACCGGCGAAGGGGGGATGGTCGCCACCCGCAACGAGCAGCTTGCCGAGGAAATCTCCCTCATGAAGTTCCACGGGATGAGCCGGGAGGCCTGGAAGCGCTACGAGTCCAGCGGCACCCCCAACTACGACATCATGATGCCGGGCTTCAAGTACAACATGATGGACCTGCAGGCCGCCCTCGGCATGCACCAGCTCGCCAAGCTCGACAGCTTCATCGAGATGCGCACCGTGCTCGCCCACTACTACACCGAGGCCCTCAACCAGGTCGACGAGGTGCTCACCCCGCTGGAGGTCCCCTATCCCCACCGGCACGCCTGGCACCTGTACACCCCGCTCATCAGGATCGAGGAACTCTCCATCGACCGCGACGAGTTCATGAACGAGCTGAAAAAGCTCAACATCGGCTCGGGGCTCCATTTCAAGGCCATCCATCACCACCCCTTCTACCGCGAAACCCTCAAGGTGGAGCCGGGTGAGCTGCCGCACGCCGATTACGCCTCCGACCGTATCCTTTCACTGCCGCTTTTCCCGCTCATGACGCTGGACGACGCGCGCGACGTGGTGGAGGCCATCAAGACCGTCATCGCCAGGAACAGGAAATAAGAAAGGCACCTGGAGACCATGGAAAAACCGTACATCAGTATCGTGATCCCCGCCTATAACGAGGAGGGGAACCTCCCGTCGCTCATGGACAGGCTCCTGCCGGTCATGCGGGGACTGGGAAAATCCTTCGAGATCATCTTCACCGACGACGGCTCCCGCGACCGCACCCTCCCCATCCTCAAGGCCATGACCGGAACGGTCCCCGAACTCCGGGTGATCGAGTTCAACGGCAACTTCGGCCAGCACATGGCGATCCTGGCCGCCTTCGAGCGGAGCCGCGGCGACATCGTCATCACCCTGGACGCCGACCTGCAGAACCCTCCCGAGGAGATCCCCAAGCTGGTCGCCGAGATCGAGAAGGGGCACGACGTGGTGGGGACCATCCGCCAAAAGCGCCAGGATACCCTCTTCCGGAAGGTAGCCTCCAGGATCGTCAACATCACCACCAACAAGATGACCGGGATGAAGATGAGCGACTACGGCTGCATGCTGCGCGCCTATCATCGCCACATCATCGACAACATCAACCGCTGCCAGGAAACCACCACCTTCATACCGGCCCTCGCCCAGACCTTCGCCGCCAACCCGACCGAGATCCAGGTCGCCCACGCCGAGCGGAGCGAAGGTGAGAGCAAGTACTCGCTCTACAAGCTGATCAGGCTCAACTTCGACCTGATGACCGGCTTTTCCGTGGTCCCGCTGCAGCTCTTCGCCCTGATGGGGATCTTCACCTCGCTCGCCTCCGTCGGTTTCGCCCTCTTCCTGCTGATCCGCCGCTTCATCATCGGTGCCGAGGTGGAGGGGGTCTTCACCCTGTTCGCCATCCTCTTCTTCTTCATCGGCGTGATCATCTTCGGGATCGGGCTGGTGGGAGAGTACGTCGGCAGGATCTACCAGGAGGTCCGCAGGCGGCCTCGTTACGTGGTGAGGAGAGTGCACGGCGGTGACGAGGAGTCGGGGGTGAACTGGTGAGCGGGAAACGGACCCTCGTCGTCTGCGCCTATCACAACGTCGGCTACCGCTGCCTCTCCGAACTCCTCCGCCAGGGTGCGGAGGTGGCGCTGGTCTTCACCCATGAGGACTCCGCCACCGAGGAGATCTGGTTCGAGTCGGTGCGGGAGCTGGCCGAAAGAAACGGGATCCCGGTGGAGACCGGCGACATCAACCTCCCCGAGAACGTGGCCCGTCTGCGCGAGATAGCGCCGGAGCTGCTCCTCTCCTTCTACTACCGGAACATGATCAAGCCCGAGGTGCTGGAGATACCGAAGAAGGGCGCCCTGAACCTGCACGGCTCCTATCTCCCCAAGTACCGCGGAAGGGTCCCCATCAACTGGGCGGTCATCAACGGCGAGACCGAGACCGGCGCCACCCTGCACTACATGGTGGAAAAACCGGACGCGGGCGACATCGTGGACCAGGAGAAGGTTTCCATCGAGTTCACCGACACCGCCCACGACGTCTTCGGGAAGGTCACCGAGGCAGCGGTCAGGGTGATCGCCCGCTCGTTCCCGCGACTTCTCGACGGCACCGCCCCCAGGATTCCTATGGATCTCAAGGCCGGTAGCTACTTCGGCGGGCGCAAGCCGGCCGACGGGAAAATCGACTGGAGCCGGAGCGCGGTGGAGATCTACAACCTGATCCGCGGGGTGACCCACCCCTATCCCGGGGCCTTTACCGAGTTTGACGGGAAGAAGATCCTGATCTGGAGCGCGGTACCGGTGGAAGGAAATGGCGAGCCGGGGAAGATCGTGAGCACGGAACCTTTGAGGGTCGGCACCGGGGCCGGCTTGCTGGAGATCAGCTCGCTTCAGCAAGATGGATCGGCGGAAGTCTCCGCGACCGAATTCGTGAGCCAGCGCGCCATCCGCTCCGCCAGCTTCGCCGACTGATCGCCGACCTGGATCCATATTCCCTCTCCCCTAAGGGGGGCGAGGGTATGTTTAGTCATCCTATCCCGTAACGATAGATCATAGAGCAAGCGTTCCGGACTTTTGACCCGGCCGCGACAAAATTAGAAATCCACGATTGGAGACAACATGAAAGTTCTTATCCTCGGCGTCAACGGCTTCATCGGCAACGCCCTCACCAGGAGAATCCTGGACACCACCGACTGGGAAGTCTACGGGCTGGACATGAGCTGCGATAAGCTCGAGCATTCGATGGGGCACCCCCGCTTCAACTTCCTGGAGGGTGACATCACCATCAACAAGGAGTGGATCGAGTACAACATCAAGAAGTGCGACGTGGTGCTGCCGCTGGTGGCGATCGCCACCCCCGTCACCTACGTAAAGGATCCGCTGCGCGTGTTCGAGCTCGACTTCGAGGAGAACCTCAAGATCATCCGCCAGTGCGTGAGGTACAAGAAGCGGGTCATCTTCCCGTCCACCTCCGAGGTCTACGGCATGAGCCCGGACGCCGAGTTCGACGAGGAGAACTCGCCGCTCATGCTCGGCCCGATCAACAAGGAGCGCTGGATCTACTCCTGCGCGAAGCAGATGCTCGACCGCGTCATCTACGCCTACGGCGAGCACGAAGGGCTCCGCTACACCCTGTTCCGCCCCTTCAACTGGATCGGCCCCAAGCTCGACTCCATCTCCACCGCCAAAGAGGGTAGCTCCCGCGTGCTTACCCAGTTCCTCTACAACATCCTGGCCGGCGAGCCGATCTCCCTGGTGGACGGCGGCAACCAGCGCCGCTCCTTCACCTTCGTAGAGGACGGGATCGACTGCCTCATGAAGATCATCGAGAACAAGGACGGCTGCGCCGACAGCGGCATCTTCAACATCGGCAACCCGGTGAACGACCTCTCGGTCAAGGAGCTCGCCTACAAACTGCGCGACCTCGTGAAGGAGTACCCGGGGTACGAGGAGAAGGCGAACAACTGCCAGATCGTCGAGACCACCTCCGACAGCTTCTACGGCAAGGGTTACCAGGACATGCTGAACCGCGTCCCGTCCGTCAAGAACGCCAAGAACAGGCTTGGGTGGGAACCGACCACCAGCATCGACGATGCACTCAAGAAAACCCTCGACTTCTACCTGATCGAGCAGCGCGAGAAGATCGAGCACCTGCTCTAACCAACACGCTCCCTTTTCCGCACTCCCTCCACCTCTCCCTCCCCTTCAAGGGGAGGGTAGGGGTGAGGATGGGGTATCCCACCTATGACCTACGTAGCCCTCAAAGTCGACGTCGATACCTACGTCGGAACCCGCGACGGCGTACCGCGCCTTTTGGACATCATGGAGCAGGCGGGCATCCGCTCCACCTTCTACTTCTCCATGGGGCCGGATAATTCCGGCAAGGCGATCCGGCGGATCTTCACCCGCAAGGGATTCCTCCAGAAGATGCTGCGGACCAAGGCGCCGGGCGCCTACGGGTTGAAGACCATGATGTACGGGACCCTGCTGCCGGCCCCCCAGATCGCCGCCTCGTTCCCGGAGGTGCTGCGCAACACGGCCGCCCAGGGGCACGAGACCGGCGTCCACTGTTGGGACCACGTCTACTGGCACGATTTCCTGCCGCGCCTTAGCGAGGTGCAGGTGGCCAAGGAGCTCGGCCAGGCGGTCGATCTCTTCCAGAAGATCATCGGCGCCCGCCCGACCTCCACCGCCGCACCGGGGTGGACCGTCTCGGCGACCTCCCTTGCGCTTCAGGACAGCATGAAGCTCGACTTTTGCAGCGACTCCCGCGGCTACGCCCCCTTCTACCCGGTCTTTGAGGGAAAGCGATACTCGACGCTCCAGATCCCGAGCACCTGGCCTACCCTGGACGAGATCATCGGCACCGACGGCGTCACCGCCGACAACGTGAACGACTTCTACCTCTCCAGGCTCAAGCCGGGGCTGAACGTCCACACCATCCATGCGGAGATGGAAGGAGGGGTCATGTCCGAGTCCTTCATCAGGCTGATCGAGCGCCTGCAGCGGCTGGGGGTCCGCTTCGTCACCCTGGCCGAGGCCGCCGCCCTCTTCGGCAAGGATGCCCCCGACGCCCAGATGTACATGGGCGAACTCCCCGGCCGCGCCGGCCTGGTGGCCATCCAGAAGTAGCCCCCTCATCCTCACCCCGGCCCTCCCTTTAAGGAGCGGGAGAGAAGATCTCCATCAATCACAAAAAAATGGGTTACCGACACAGAGTCAGTAACCCATTGCTGTTTTCATAGATTGAGAAGATCAGTCATGCCTGAGCAGCATCATCAGTGATGCCATCCACTCACTGCTTGGCATCATCGACCTCAACGGATAGCCTGAGCCCCATGGCGTGCAACACTGTCGTTAACGTCTTCATCTCCGGATTCCCTCGACGAGAGAAGGTCCGGTATAGACTTTCCCTATTGAGATGGGTCTTCTCCGATATAGTGGCAACCCCACCGTGAGCCTCCGCGACATTTCTCAATGCCAAAAGGAAAACCTCCCGGTCGCCTTCCTCAATAGCTGCATTGAGATACGCTGCAGCTTCACGTGGATCCCTTAGAGCCTCGATCAGATCAGCCTGGTAATTTGTCCGTCTCGCCATTTTTCTTTCTCCACAGGTAATCTACCCAACACTTTTGCGCCAGCTTAATGTCTTTGCTCTGTGATGATTTCTCACCGCCAGCTGGTAACAATATTAATGAGTATCCTTCCCTCGCGAAATAAATACGGTATCCGGGGCCGTAGTCGATCCGCATCTCCCAGACGCCATGACCGATATATTTGTGGTCGCCGAGATTGCCAAGGCGAGCTCGGTCGAGCCTGACACGCATCTTGGCTCTGCCAGCAACGTCCGCCAACGCTTCCAACCATGCCTTGAACGGGCGCTGCCCCTTCTCCGTCTCGTAGTATTCGATGTCCAGTTGGTAGATCTGCATAGTATTTGTAGCTTATATACTACTTTGGTGTCAAGTTTATGAGACTATGCCCACCGTGTAAGGAGAGGGCGTAGCACGAGTTATCTATCCGTCACCGGCGGGGGCTGGCCCAGGACGCGGTTGCGGCCGCTGCGCTTCACCTCGTAGAGAAGACGGTCGGCGTAGGCGAGGAGGGCGGGGGGGTCGATGCCGTCGTCCGGATAGCAGGCGACGCCGACGCTGACCGAGACGATACCGAGCGGCTGCTTTTCGCGCCCGGGGAACGGCTCTTCCGCGACTCGCGCCCTCATCGACTCGGCGATCCGCATGGCGTCCTGCTTCGCGGTCTCCGGGAGCATGAGCACGAACTCCTCGCCCCCGTAGCGTGCCGCGACGTCCGAGGACCGCACCCCGGATTTCAGTATCCCGGCCAGCGTCTTCAGCAGGCTGTCCCCTTCCGGGTGGCCATGGGTGTCGTTGTAGACCTTGAAATGATCGACATCCATGAAGATGAGCGAGCACTGCTTCTGGTACCGCTTCGCCCGGCTGATCTCCTGAGCGAGGGACTCCTGGAAGTAGCGGTGGTTGAAGAGCCCTGTCAGGCCGTCACGGACCGCCCTCTCCTTCAGCGCCTCGTTAGCCTCCTGCAGTTCCTCGTTGGCACGTTTCAGCTGTTCCACCAGCTCACGGTTCTGGGCCACCAGCCTCGCCTTCTCCGCCGCCCTTCCGGCCACCGCCGAGATGAGGTCGAGGCTCTCGAACGGCTTGATCAGGTAATCGTAGGCGCCGGCCCGAAGCGCGGTGACCGCGCTGTCGAGCGAGGCATGGCTGGTCATTATCACCACCTGCGTGTCGGGATTATGCTGCTTGATCTCGGTGAGCAGCTCGATCCCGCTCATGCCACCCATCCGGATATCGGTGATCACCAGCGGGTGCGACACCTCCCGGAAGGACTGCAACGCCTCCTCCCCGCTGGAGGCCTCCGACACCTTGAACCCATCCGCCTCCAGGACCTGTGACAGCACGCTTCTCAAGGTCTCCTCGTCATCAACAACCAGTAGATTCATGGCTCTACCTCCTTATCCTGTCGTAGCTACTTTCCTTCCTCAACTCCATACCGCCTCGTCCCCTTCAAGGGGCAGCGATCCGTATCCCCTCGCCCATTTAGGGGAGAGGGGGAGGGGTGAGGGAGGTGGTTTTAAAATCCACCCTCACCCGGCCTCCGGCCACCCTCTCCCGGGGGGAGAGGGCATGACCCATTTTCCCCTCTCCCTCCGGGAGAGGGGCGGGGGTGAGGGAGGATTACGAGGCAATTTCCTGTTTCCCCACCGGCAGGGTGATGACGAAGGTGGCACCCTCCCCTTCCCCGCCCTCGATGCGGATGTCGCCTCCATGGTCCTTTACGATCCCGTAGGTCACCGACAGCCCCAGGCCGGTCCCCTGCCCGGCAGGCTTGGTGGTGAAGAAGGGGTCGAAGATCTTGGTCCTGATCTCCTCGGGGATGCCCGGCCCGCTGTCGGTAACCCGCAGCTCCAGCCACCCCTGCGCCCCCTCCCTGGCGGTCAGGCGGATGGTGCCGGGGGAGCCGGCCATCGCCTGCTGGGCGTTGATCATCAGGTTCATGAGCACCTGCTGGAGCTGGTTGGCGTTCCCGGAACAGGGGGGGAGCGCATCGGCCAGCTCCTTCTCCACCCGAATGCTGTTGATACCCAGCTGATGGTCCACGATGGAGATGGCATCGGCGACCACCTGCCGGAGGTCGACCTCCTCGAACTCCACCCGCTCCTGCCGCGCGAACTTCAGGAGGTTCTCGATGATGGTCTTGCAACGCTTGGTCTCCTTCTCGATGATCTTCAGGTTCTTGCCGATCGGGGTCCCCTCCTCCACCCCCCGCATCGAAAGCTGGGCGATTCCCAGGATCCCCGCCAGCGGGTTCTTCACCTCGTGGGCGATGCCGGCCCCCAGGGCACCGAAGGCCGCCATCTTCTCCGACTGGACCAACTGGGCATAGAGCTCCTTGAGCGCCTTCTCCCGCTCGTTCAACTCCACCGCCATCGTGTTGAAGGAGTCCGCCAGAGCGCCGATCTCGTCGGAGGAGTCGGTCTTCACCTCGATGTCGAAGCGCCCCTGCCCGACCATGCGGGTCGCCTCGGAGAGCTTCTCGATGGGACGGGTGAGCCGCCGGGACCAGAAGAGGCTCAGAAGGGAGGCGGCGGCCAGGAGTGAAAGGGAGACCGCGAGGAGGTCGGAGAGGAGCTCGCGCGAGGTGAGGTAGGCGGCGCTCTTGGGGATCTGGACTCCGGCGGTGAGCCTCCCGCAGGCGATGGGGGAAAATCCCCCCACCATCCCTCTCCCGTCGCTGCGGTACTCCATGGTGGTGCCGGAGCCGGGAAGCCGCCCCACCCGTTCCCACCACCCCCGGGCCACCGCGGCCCCTATCTTCCTCTTGTCCGAATGGGCCAGGAAGGTCCCGTTGGAGTCGAGCAGGAAGGTCTCGAAGACCCGCGAGCGGCGGGCGAGCCCCTGCAACCGGTCCAGCCGGATCACCGCCGAGGCGGTCACCGCCGCCGCCCCGTTTCCGGACGGCTCGCAGATGGTCAGGGTGAGGGTCGGGAGCCTGGGGGAAACCGTGGAGTTCTCGACGTGCGATTCCCCTGCGGCGAGCGAGGCGGGCGGTAGATGGCGCTCGCGATACCGCTCCAGCTCCTCCTTCGCGACACCGGTTGCCTGGAGCCCGGCGGCATCGTAGACGGTCTCCTCGCCGTCGGCAGTCGCCCGGGTCACCATGACGAACTCTCCGAACTCCTCGAAGAGCCCCTTGAGGACCCGCTGCCGTTCCGGGTCCACCTCCCCCGCCATCACCTTGGAGAAGAGGCGCAGCCGCTCCCGGTAGCCGGTCATGAGGGCGTTGGCCTCGGCGGCGGTATGGAGCACGACGGTGGAGGTGAGGTCATGGATGTAGGCGGTCTTGTCGACGTGGAAAAGCCTGGCCATGGTGAAGGTGATGACGCTGAGAACCACCGAGACGACCAGCAGCATGGCCACCAGCATCTTGAACCTGAGGGGAAGTTTCGGATTGGTCCTCATGCGTCCTCCTTGATTGGCGGCGGTCACGGCGCCGCGGGGGGAGGGGTATCGGGGTCGCCGTAGACGACGCGGGAGGCATAGCTGGCGTTGCCTGCCGCGTCGAAGGCCTCCACCCGGATCAGGTTGACCCCGGCCCGCAGCCGCAGGGGATGCTGGAACTTCCCGGCCTCCTCGAGGGGGATCTCCACGCCGTCGACGAAGACCCGGGAGCCGGCTCCCGCCCTTCCGTTCAAAAGGTAGAGCCCCGGTCTCACCTTCTGGGTCGGGAAGTCGACCTTCAGCTCTGGGGTCCCCAGCTTCTGGACGAGCTCGCACTCCCCGACCCGGCTGAACGCCCCCTCCCTCCCCTCCTCGATCCTGCTGACCCGCCAGTAGTAGGTTCCCTTGGGGAGATTGCCGGCATGCCAGGTGTGGGAGAGGGATGGCCCCTTCGGATAGCGGAGGGCGGCAGCCCGGGCCGCACCGGCTTTCCCCGCGTCTTCCCGGCGGCAGGGGGCGGCCCCCTCGCCGGGGAGGGCCGCCGAAACGGCACCGGTCATCCGGCTGCCGGCGGGGGCACCGTTGCAGATGAGCCTGTCGTCGATAAGAGGGGCGGCAAAGCGAGGCGAATCGGCCAACTGGAAGTGGAAGCGCCCGGCCGGCGCATTCCAGGCGAAACGAGCCTTTGGGGGTACCAACCGGTAGAGGTAGCTCGATTTTTCCCCGCTCAACCGGGGCGCTTCCGGGAGCCTGACCGGGCGCCCCGGGGCCGCCCCCTGCTTCAGGGTGAGTCCGTAGTTGGCCGGGACCCGCACCGCCCTCCCCCCGGTCACGATGCTGGCGCTGCCGGCGTAGACCGCAAGGCTCTGGGAGCCGTCACCGGCGGGGGAGATGACGAAGCGTGCCGCCCCCGGGGCAATGGCGGCGACATGCCCGGCGGCGGCAACTTCCACCCGCATCTTTCTTCCGGCCGAGAGATTCCCCCGCACCTCTCCCTCCACCTGCACCCGGTAATTCCGCGGCCCCTCCGCCTCCTCGACGTTGGTCCTGGTCACCACCATGAGCGAGTTGCTCCCGAGGTAGAGGCGATCCTTGGGGGCGAAGGCTATCTCGGCTCCCGAATCGTCGAGGGTCTGCACCGCGTCACGGCTGCAGAGCGGCAACCCCTGGCTCGCTCCCCCCCAGGCGATGGAATCCCCCCGCCTGAAGCGGACGTCGTGGCGAAGCGAGGAAAGGGTCGCCTCCACCTGCCTCCCCCCGGCAAGCCGGCCCGGAAGCGGCTCGGCGGATCCTCCCACCATTTCCTTGAGCGGCGTCCCGCTCGGGAAGAGCACGTAGAGAAAGGCCATGAACAGCGAGAAGAGCACCAGCACCAGTACGAGCGCCCCCCCCGCCTCCAGCGCCACCTTTCCCCACTCTTTGGGCAGCTTCCCCCCTTTCATCGCGGCGCCTCCCCGGGTCCGGTCGACTCCTCGCTCGTGAGCCGGATGTTGAGAAGCCTGGAGCATCCGATCCCGTTGCGGAGCACCATCCCGATCACCCGCTCTCCCCTGGCCACCGGGAGCTCGACGGAAAAGGCGCCGGAACCCGCCGGGACCGGGCGCCCGTCGATTTCGAGGATACTTCCCGGCTCGACGTTCCCCGAAAGCGTGCAGCGCCCCCTCCCCTGCCTGTCCACCGCGAGCCACCCGTCCTCCTTGCCGTGGGGGACCCTCTTCTCGTCCACCGGACCGGCGACCCTGATGCCGGGGACCGGGAGGGTGGTGGCGAGCATCCTCCCCTGGGAGTCTCCCATCTCGATATCGAGGAGCTCGTGGTCGGCAGGGATTTCCGCCTCGAAGCGCCCCATCCGGTCGACCGGGATACGGCTTCCGTTCACCAAGAGGTACGGCGCGGTGCGGTAGCGGTCATCGGGCTTCACGGGGACGATGTCGGTGAAATCCCCCTTGAGCTCCACGCGGCGGTTGGCGCGCCGCCCCAAGGTGGTGACGTTATCCGCCACCGGGCGCGACTTCCCGTACCAGCGCCGGATGAGCCGCGAGGGGGCGATCCCCTCCTCGCGGACGAGGTAATCGACCGCCGACTGGCAGCGCTTGCGGGAGAGTTCCATGTTGTAGGCCACGGTGCCGATGGCGTCGGTATGCCCCTCCACGATCACCCTTTCCTTCGGGTGGGCCCGGATCACCCGCG
Source organism: Geomonas sp. Red276 (assembly GCF_054784495.1). Classification (NCBI taxonomy): domain Bacteria; kingdom Pseudomonadati; phylum Thermodesulfobacteriota; class Desulfuromonadia; order Geobacterales; family Geobacteraceae; genus Geomonas; species Geomonas sp. Red276. Next base: position 25,377 of record NZ_BLXW01000020.1, on the reverse strand, counting down.
CCGCCCCCTTGAGAAGACGCTTGGCCTCCGGGGTGAGGTTCCAGGTATCGAAGACGAAGGCGCCCCCGGCCAGGGTCAGGAGCACCGCCTCACCCTTGTCGATCCCGAAGAGATCCCTGCCGGTCGCGAAGCTGGAGCCGTCGCGGTAGACCACCCGGAGCTGGTACTGGTAGATCCCGCCCTGCTGCAGCGGGGCCGTCCCGCTCCCCCACGTGATGCGGGGAGGAGGCGCCCCTTCCCCCTTCACCTCGTGGACCGGGGCGCCCTCCTGGTTCATGACGACGAGCCCCCAGGAAGCGACCGAGGCGGGATCTCCCACCCTGGCGAGGAAGGCCTGCGGGGTAACGAGGCTAGCACCCTTGAGGTTCCCCTCCCGTTTCAGCCGCTCCCTGGTGACGGTGACGTCGGTGGAGGGGAGCCGGACCGGACCGCCGTTGACGAGCAGGGTGAAGAGCTCGGCGCTCCCCGAGAGCCTCAGCGGCTCGTCCACCCGCACCGCCATCACCTTCAGAAGCCGCACCGGGACGGGAGTCACCTGCGCGGTAACCGCCGGCTGGGCGGCGGGCGGCTCCACCGCTGCGACCTTGGGAGGAGCGGGGAGCGGGACGGCCTTGGCCTCGGAGCTCTCGAACATATCCTCGTCGAACTTGACCTTGATACCGACGAAGGGCCCCTGCCCCTGGAAGCTCTCCCCGGTCAGGTCGCGGTCGTCGAGCCGGGCGTAGTTGTAGCCGGCTTTCAGCACCACGTTGCGGTACACCCGGTAGCCCGCCCCCGCAATGGCGCCGAAACTGTGGAGATCGGTGTCGTACTGGTTCATGAGCTTGAGATAGAGGGAGAGCTCCCAGCGCTCGGCGAGGTCGTAGGAGATCCCCCCCAGGATGAGGTCGGTATAGGTCCGGGAGCTCTGCCCAAGGAGACTTTGCCAGGCCACCTTTCCCGCGTACTTCCCCTGGAGGGTCCAATCCTTCACCACGCGGTAGGTGGGCTCCGCGGAGAGGATGAAGCTCTGGGTGGTGCCGGTCCCGGCCGTTTCGTTGTCGTCCAGCTTGTAGCGGGCCAGGGTCAAAAGTTGCAGCGCGCTCCCCCCCAGCGGGCGGCAGGCGGTCCCCAGGTAGCTGTCCAAAAGCCGGTCGTGGCCGGTGGAGAGGTCGCGGTCGGAGAAGGTCCCCTTGGCGAGGAGGGTCCATTGATCGGTGGCGCGGTAGGCGAGCGAGGCCCCGTAGAGCGAGCTGGTATCGCCCGGTCCGGTCCGGATCTCGTAGCGGCCGGTGGCCTTGAGATCCTTCCGGCGCAGGTACTCGCCGGCCAAGGCAAAGGCGGTCCGGGTGCCGGAATCCCCCTGCACCGTCTGCACCCGCTCGAGCGAGCCGTTCAGGAGAAGCCCTTCCATGAGGCGGTAGCGGCTGCTCAATCCCAGGATCGCCTGTCCCCTCTCCTGCGACAGGGCGTGCTCCAGCTGGTAGCCGGTGCGCGACTCCATGCTCATCCCTTCGCGGTCGAGGAGCTTCGTGTTGAGATCGACGCTGCTTTGGTCGCTGCTTCCCCCGCCACCGCTCGAGAGCTGGTAACCGGTGACGAGCCGCATCTTCTCGGTCAGGCGGCTCTCCATCCCGACCCTGGTCGCCTGGCGGACGAGCGGGCTCCCCTCCTGGTACTCCTCGGTGACGAAGAGCTTGGTGGTGTCGCTCAGCCGGTAGTCGAGCTTCAGGAAGGTGCGCGACTGGTACTCGGCCACCGTCGAGGGGGCGAGGAGCAGGTCCTGCCGCAAGGTGGCGTCGAGACGGGGAGCAAGCGCCCCCTTGATCCCGCCGTAGAGAAGGTCCGAATGTCCCTCGGCGCCCCCCTTTTCCTCCTCGATCCTCTTGAAGCCCCCTTCCGCCTCGAAGAGGGAGAACTTGCGGAGGATGCCTGCCTGATTCCCGAACTGGCGGGAGCCGTTGATCTCATCCCTGGCCACGAAACTCTCGCCGAAAAGGAGCGTGTCCGGCAGGCCGCGGTAATCGAGGCGGCCGCCGAACTTTCTGGTGCCGGTTTCGTTGCCGGTCATGGAGGGGTTCGCGAAGTCGGCCTCCACCTTGCGGTAGTAGCCACCGACGGTGAGCGCATCGAAGGGATTGGCGGTGAGCTCCGTCTTCCAGGCGCTCCCGCGCCCGTACTCGAGCGTATCGCTCACCGCCCCTTCCCCCTTGAGGCTCAGCCGCTCGCCCAGCTTCAGGCCGCCATCGAGACCGTAGAGGGTGGAGTCCTTGAAGCTCTTCTGCTCGACCACGGCCGTGCCGCCGACGTACGATCCGGTGTCCGATTTGAAAATGGCCCGTCCGCCGTACACGTACTGCTCGGAGGCCCCGGCCTGGCTCTGGTAGACCACCTCGATGGTGACCGGGTTGAGGTTCTGGTCCAGCGAAGGGACCGGCTCCTTGAAGAGGATGGCCCCGGAGTTGTAGTCGATGGAGTAGTCGAGGTAGCGGATCTTCTCGGCGACCGATATGAGGCGTTCCGAGTGGTAGCGGTCCCGGACCTCGATGCGCACCCGCTCGCTGTTCTCGAAGACCGGCTTGCGGGAGAGGAAGTAGTACCCCGAGGTGCCGTTGCCGGGGATCTCGTCCCGGACGGTCTGTTGATCGCTGCGGCTTTCGAATCCCTTGACGTCCATCTCGCGCGTGTTCACCTCGAACTTGACGCCGTTGAGCGCGCGGTCGTAGCGGGAGAATTCGTTCTCCGAGAGGTCGGTCTTGAAGTCCCCGGCGAGGAGGTAGGAGCGGCCGGCCTCCAGCTTGAAGTAGATCTTTCCGCGGGACTGCGCCTCGTAGCCGATGTCGGAGGCGTCGCCGTAAACGGGGTAGTACTTCTCGGGGTCGATGGTCTGGAAGACCCCGTCCAGGGGCTTCTTGTCCGAGTCGTAGGCGGCGGTGAGGAGGTACTTGCCGAGGATCTGGCCGCGGGTGAAGAAGGCGAGCCGCTCCTCGTGGAAGATGCCCGACTCGAAGCGGTCCTGACGGTCGATGTTTTCGATGTGTCCGCTCACCCCCCTGGTACCGACGGTGAGGTCGCCGAGGCCGACCAGGATCCAGTCGCGGAGCTGATTGGAGAAGAAGAGGTCGACCGAGCCGGAGGCCCCCTGGCCGCCGCTCACCGTGATGCGGTCCTGGCCGGCCTTTTGCGCGGCGCGGACGTGGAAGATGCCGACGCCGTCGTTGAGGAGGACCTGGTGGCCGGGGAGCGCGGGGTCGCCGTCGGGGTCGATGATGGTGCCCCGGGAGAGGGAGACGGTGACCATGGCCGGGCCGGGGATTCTCTTGCCGGCGGCGTCGAGGGACTCCACGGTGAAGGGGACCACGGTCTTGCCGTCGGCGGGGACGTCGAGGCGGTCAGGGGTGACCCGGAGGCGCGCCGCCACCGCGAGGGGGCGCTGCGGCACGCCCGGTGCCGGCTGGCCAGCGGCCGGGGTGGCCACAGTGGACCCGGTGGCCCCGACTGGTCCGACTGGTCCGACTGGTCCGACTGGTCCGACTGGTCCGACTGGTCCGACTGGTCCGACTGGTCCGACTGGTCCGACACCCACCACCGCAAAATCCCCCCGTGCCGGTCCCCCGAACGGCACCGCCACAAACTGCGACCACCCCACCCCCGCAAAGGCGGTGTTGTACGGCACCGCCCGCAACCCCGGCGCCAGGGTACTCCGGTCGATTTTCACCACGTGCATCCCCGCCGCCACCCCCGTGAAGGAGTACTGCCCCTCGAAGTCGGTAAAGGAATAGGAGCCATCCTCCAGGTAGATCCGCACCCCCGGCACCCCCGGCTCACCTTGCCCCGGCACGCCGTTGCCATCCCGGTCCTCGAAGACCCGCCCCATGATGATCGCCCTGTCCCCGAGGATCGAAGACCGTACCCTCACCGAAGCGCTGGCCGGCGCCGACGTCACCGGCACTCCCGTCGCCGTACGCCCCGTGGCGGTGGCCACGTTGACCGCCAGCCCGACGGGGGCGTCGCCGGAAACCGCACAGCGGTAGGTGAGGGTCTTTCTGGCACCGGCGGCAACACTCCCCAGGTCCCACGTGGTATCCTCCCCCGCCCCCTGCGGATCGGCCGCGGCCATCCCGTCCACGGCGGCGCTTCCCTTGAGAAGCCGGAAACCCCGGGGAAGACGGTCGTAGAGGGCCAGGCGGGAAAGGTCGGCAGCGCCGTCGTTTTCAACCAGCACCGAATACGCCACCACATCCCCCACCTCGGCGGTGGCGGTCCCCGCCGATTTGCTGACCCGCAACCCCGCGGCAACCACGCTGTTGACGACGGTGTTGGAGAGCACGGGATCCGTTGTCACCGCACTGGTGGCCGTGACGTTGTTGGCTACCGCGACCCCTCCGGAGACGCCGGGCCGAATCCTCGCCTGGAAGGTGATGGTTCCCGAATAGCCGGTAGGAAGCGTGGCCAGGTCGAGGTAAAGGTTCCCGGTGGCAGCATCCCAGGTCGCCGCCCCGTTCACCCCGTCCGGAAAGACCACGCTCCCCGGCTGGTACTCCAGCAGCGGATTGAGGAAGTCGGTCACCCGCACCGAGGCAAGGTCGAGGAGCCCTCCGTTGGCGACGGTGATCCGATAGGTGAGCAGGGTCCCGGCCAGCACGCCTCCCGGCGGATCGACCTCGATAACCGGCGCGGCCAGCCCCCCCGACGCCGGTATCAGCAGCTGGTCTTTCAACGACGCGCTTCGCGAGGGGAAAAGCGTGGAAAGTGCGGTGAGCGTAAGGATGTCCATGATCCCGTCTTTGCCGGCCGGTGGGGTGATCCGCACCACGAAATCCGCCGAGGCCCCCGGTGCGATGGGACCGATCATCCCGTCGCCGGCCGGAGTGGTCGCCAAGGGACTCTTTCCGTCGGAGGCGAAGTACTGCACTTGGGGGAGTGCTCCGTCCTGGGCGAGGGTGGCCTGCAGCACCACGGTCTTGAGAAGGAAGGTGTCGGCCGCGTTGCCGCGGTTGGTGACGGTGTGCAGGAAATCCACCGGACGCCCTGCCGCGGTGACCGCCGTTCTCGGCGGCGCGAGCCCCGGGTCGGCCAGATCCTGGACGGTGACCTGCGTCTGGTTGGAGACCGCCTGCCTCGGCGTCGGGGTGGTGAATCCTGCCGTGAACCCGTGGGTGATCACCGTCCCGGACGGAGTCAGCGCCCTCGCCGTGACCGGCAAAAGGAGTACGAGCAGAAGCGCCAGGTGATAGGTCCCCACCGCGATTGCCGGCCGCGGTTTTCGGGGCGCACGCCCTCCCCGCCCCTTGAGGGAGAAAGAAAGGGGGCGGCTGGCCGGTAACCTCTTCGCGATCTTCCTTACGGCAGAAACCATAACCGCCCTTTCACCGCGCGGGTCACTCTACCTGGACACGATAGTAGACATAGAGGGTCTTACCCGGCGAGAGCGCGCCCCCGGTGGATTCGGTCGCCCCCTGGCCAAGCCGTGCAATCACCCTTCCGGCATTCTCCTTCGCGGTGCCGCACTCGGCGCCGGCACAGGGGGATCCTCCTCCCGTACCGGAGGTGCCGACCCAGAAGGTCCCGGCAACGGGAACGGTATGCTGCGGAAGCGGTTGATCGATGGAAAGGGCATTGGCGGGAGCGGAGCCGCTGTTGGTCACGCTCATCCGGTACTCCAGGGTGTCGCCGGGGTACGCCGCCGCCGAGGTCTGGAAGCTCCCTCCCTGGGTGATGTTGCGGACGGTCTCGGTCACGGTCACGGCGGCGGCGAGGGCCGTGGTGGTAACGTCGTCGCTTCCTCCCGCCCCGGTTCCGGCCACCACCAGCCTGGTCGCAGCGTTGGCGCCGTCGAGGCTTTCCGCCGGTACGGTGACCGCAACCACGAAACGGCTGGAAAGTCCGGGGGCAAGGGGGCCGGTGGATACCTTGGGGGCGCCATCCTCGCCGCGGACCAGGGCTGACCACCCCCCGGGAGCGACGGTGGAGAGGCCGAATTCGTTGACCGCGCTCCCGACGTTGGTAACCGTGTAGGCATAGACGACCACGCTTCCGGGAAGGCCGGTGCCGTCGGGAGGAGCAGAGACGGTCACCGCCGGAGTAGATCCGCAGGCCACCGTCTCGGTCTTCACCTGATCGAGCCTTGCGCCATCCGACACCGAAACCGCCGTGACCGCCACCCGGAAGCTCGCCCCGGGGGTGATGGCCGCCGGGGTGACCTGAACCAGGAAGGAGACCGAGGTACCCGGCGGGAGGAGTGCGGTGAGATACCCCTCACCCGCGTATTCCATCGTGCGGTCCCCCCCGGCATCATCCAGGTAGGCAACGGCGAAGCCGCTTCCCCCCCCGGTTCCTTTAAGCAGAAAGCGGTCCGGGAAATCGCCGGCATTCGTGACCTGGACCCGGTACCTGGCCGGGCTCCCCTCGAAGGCACCCTGCGACACGCTCTGCAAGGACGCGGCGGCTTCGATCACCCCGCTCCCGAGGTAGGCGGCATCGCTGTCGGCGGCGCCCCGCACCGCGAGGTCGGGCTGGAAAGCGCCCCAAGCGCTCCCGGCGGTTAAGGGGATGAGAATCAGCAGCCAGAGGACCAGGTAAAGCCGGACAACCACGAAGGCTCGCGGACGGGGATCTGTATTAAATTTTATTAATACCATGCCAGAGAAAATATCAGATGGCGGGGGAGAGGCAAGAAGGGGAAAGAAAATTTGTTTTTTACCACCCGTAGTGGTATGTAAATTTGGTGAATTCCCAATCAAGGACGGGACGTTAGGGAGAGCAGGATGAGAGAGGCTGCTGAAGGGATGGCATTGGAGACGGCAAACAGATACTACCGGCTCGCCGGCCGCGACCTGGTTTACATGAAGTTTATCCTCGAGGCATACGAAGGACTCTCCACCATGAGCACAGTGGACGGAAAGCGGGGGATCGTGAAGGTCAACTACCCTCTTCCGTTCGCCGATGACATGGCGAAGCTTATGGAGGCCCTTGGCAAAGAGATAGAGGTCAGGGAAGTGACCGAGGAGGGGGAACCGTGCTAGAGAGCTTCGACACTACTGCCATCCTCAAGCGCGCGCTGGCCGGCGGCGGAGAGTACGCGGACATCTATTTCGAGGACAGCGCGACCACGGCGGTGGCCTGCGACGACGGCAAGGTCGAGCGGATCCTTTCCGCCGGCGACCGCGGGATCGGCATCAGGGTCATCTCCGCCCTCGGCACCTCCTACGCGTACACCAATCTCCTGACCCCGGAATCGCTCCTGGAGCTGGCCAATACCCTGAGCCGCGGCGTCCGTAACGGAGCCCCCTTTGCCGGCGACATCAACCTCGGCGGCCGCAAAAGCGGCTCCTTCCCGATCGCCATCTCCCCGGACCGGATCGGCCTCACCGACAAGGTCGCCCTGGTCACCCGCGCCGACCGTGCCGCCCGCGATCACGACCAGCGGGTGCGGCAGGTGATGGCGACCTACCGGGATTCCCTCGTGAAGAGCCAGACGGTGAACTCTTTGGGGGAATTCCACGAGGACATCGCCACCTCCACCGTATTCTTCGTGCAGGTAGTCGCACGCGACGGGGAAGTGACCCAGACCGGGTACGAGCCGATCGGCGCCCAGCGCGGCTTCGAGCTCTTCAACGACGCCTCCCCGGAGGAGCTGGCCGTGCGCGCCGCGTCGCGCGCGGTGATGATGCTGGGGGCGAGGAAATCGCCGGCGGGGCAGTTCCCGGTGGTCCTTTCCAGCGAGGCGGGGGGGACCATGGTGCACGAGGCGATCGGGCACGGGCTGGAGGCCGACCTCGTACAGGCGGGAACCTCGGTCTACCGCGGGAAGATCGGGGAGCAAGTCGCCTCCGAGCTCATCACCGTCATCGACGACGCGACCATCCCGTACGCGCGGGGCTCCTTCAGCTTCGACAGCGAGGGGAGCCCGGCCCAGAGGACCGTGCTGGTGGAAAACGGCATCCTCAAGGGGTACATGTACGACCGGCTCTCCGCCATGAAGGACGGCTGTCTATCCACCGGCAACGGCCGGCGGGAATCGTACCGCGCCCGCCCGATCGTGAGGATGACCAACACCCTCATCGCACCCGGAGAGAGCGATCCCGCCCAGATCGTGAAAAGCGTGGACCGCGGCATCTTCGTCCGGCGCATGGGTGGCGGCCAGGTCAACACGGTGACCGGGGATTTCGTCTTCGAGGTATCGGAGGGGTGTCTGATCGAGAACGGCCAGGTGGGAGAGCCGGTGCGGGGAGCGACGCTGGCGGGTAACGGGCCGGAAGTGCTGAAGAAGATCACCATGGTGGGAAACGATCTCGGCTTCGGGATCGGGACCTGCGGAAAAGACGGCCAAGGCGTCCCCGTCGCCGACGCCCAGCCCACCCTCCTCATCACCGGCATCACCGTCGGCGGGTCGAAGAAGTAGTCTGTAATCTCAGCGAAAAAGAGAAGGGGAGCCACCCTCTCCCCCAAGGGGGCGAGGGTATAATCGGGGTACCCTCCCCTTCAAGGGGAGGGACAGGGTGAGGATGGGGTTGGAGCCCTAAACCCTGTTGGCCTCGTTCTTGTGGTAGACGTCGAAGAAGATCACGCTGTTGTCATCCACCTGCTGGCAGAAGCCGCACTTGTCCTCCAGCTTCTTCCCCTCTTTCCTGCAGCTCTCGCACCAGTGATAGATGAGCCGGTAGTCGCGGCGGCCGACGTACTTCTTCAACCGGCCGTGGTGGCCTCCGTGCATCCAGCCGTCGGCGTCGCCGGGGTTTTCCAGCAGACGGTCGATCACGTCCATGATGCGCGCGTGCCCGGGGGGATCGTGCTTTTGGATCTTCTCCAGCTTGGTGCTGAAGATCGGGGTGGGGAAAAAGGTGAACTGCGACAACGATGCCTCCCGTACCGAGCGCCCCGTCAGGCGCTATTCCCCTGGCTGCGGGCCACCAGGTAGTAGACGATGCCCAGGATGAGCAGCGTGCCGGCCAGGAAGACCTGGGTCTCCAGCGCATCGTGGCGCAGGGTGGATATGAGGATGTCACGGATCAGGGCCACGATGATGACACCGATGAAGATGAGGATGTTGAACTTGCCGCCTTTGAGGGTCTTGATCTCGTTGTCCATCAACTCGATCATCATCCAGAGGATCAGGAGCGAACCGAGCGCGGAGAGGATCCCCTTCTCGAAGTCCCCCTGGAAGATATGCACCACGTCCCAGCCGAAAAGCGCCACCACGGAAAGGGAAACGCCGGTCAAGGCGGCGACCAGGATGAGGTTCAGTCCGTAGGTGAAACGCTCGGCGGCATGGATGAGCTTCGACTCCAGCTTGTGGGAGACGAACACCTTGCGGAGTTCCTCTTCCTGGTAGGAGGAGCTCATGACGTCGAGGTTGATGTCGATGATCTTCTCCACCGCGATCCGGTACTTGCGGCGCTGCTGGATCTCCGGGTAGGTGGCCTGCAAAAGCTCGATGAGGAAGCGGCGCACGACGTTCATCGCCGCGTTCACGTAGTGGGCCTTCAGCCCCGAGGAGACGTGCGCCTGCCCGATCCGCTGCAGGGTCAGCATGTACTGGTTGTCGTAGATCCCCGAGAACAGGGAGAGAAACCACTGGAGGTGGACCCTCTTGAGTTTCCCGAGGGTCCTATCGTCGCGCAGGAAGGTGGCGGTTTCCGGTATCTTGTAAAGATAGTCGTAAAACTCGTTGATCATCCTCTCGCTGTGCTCGGTGGCCAGCGGGAGCAGATCCTTCAGCAGTCCAGCATCGACCTCGGTAAAGAAGTAGTGATCTTTGATGTCCTGCATGGTCAGCATGAAACGCTTCTCCTGCCTTTCGAACCGTCTACTTGCCGAGCAGAGTCCCGACGTACTTCATGAGCTCGCTGGCGTTGACCGGTTTGTGGTAGATACGGGTGAACTTGTCCTGGTAGGGGTTCACATCCTGGGGGGGGAGTCCGGTCAGGGCGATGACCGGGACGGAGGTACCGTGCAGCTTCATCAGTTCCGCCGCCGAGACGCCGTTTAGGTCCGGCATCACCAGGTCGGTGATCACCACGTCGAATTCCTCATCCTCGACATGGGCTAAAAGTTCGGAGCCGTTGGAAACCGCCACCACTTCGTATCCCTGGTTGGTGGCGAACTTGCTGAGCGCTTCCCTGGTCGCTATCTGATCGTCGGCAATGAGAATCCTCTTCGTCATCACAGCACCCCCATCTGTCAGCACGTATTGAATTGTAGTTAGAGCTAAGGTCACGGCAGCGGCGGAAGCCACAGCTTACACGCTCGCGTTTTCATAGTCTAGCAGGTTTTCAAGGTTTGTGCCGGGTCCGATGCTCTTACTGCAATTTTTCTAAAGTGCGCATGATAAACTCCTGCCTGTCGAGCTCGGCGGTGTAAGCTTTCCGACAGCGGTCATCGCGGCATCTCTCCCTGGTCTCATCCAGAAAGGCCATCGACTCTTCCAGACGGTTCGCTTTTCCCATGTTGCGCACGAAGGATGCGAGGGAGAAGGTGTTGTCGGGGTCCGCGATCAGCGCCTTGCGGTAAACGTCGGCCGCCTCGGCGTATTTCCCTTCCGCCTCCAGCCCTTTGGCCTGCCCGTGGAGGAGCCGGCTCTGGATCATCATGTAGTGGTCCTGCCCCATCGCGTTGATGGCGAGCGCGCTGTGGGACTGCAGAAGCTTCTGCGCTTCACCGAACTGCGACTGGTGGGCCCAGATCTCCACCATGCGGGCGACGACCTCGATGTTGTCGGGATCCAGATCGAGCGCCTTCTGGTAGTACTCCAGGATCTTTTCCGGAGCCCCCTGCGCATCCCGCTCGCGGTCGCCCAGCGAGGAGAAACAGGTGGAGAGCCCGCTGCTGATCACCGGGGTGGTGTCAAACTCCACCGCCAACTCGTCGAGCAGGGTGGTGGCGGCCTTGGTAAGCGAGGCATCGCGGGCGTCCTTGACGAATTCGCACAGCTTGGCGGGAAGGACGAGCTTGATGGTGTTGGAGGCGAAGGGGGCCGGGTTGTCCTCGGCCACCAGCGTCGAGATCCCCTTGACCGCCTCCTGGTCCCGTCCCAGCATGGTGAGCGCCAGCGAGCGGTAGAGGGTCGGATAGAGACGGGTGGTGCTGGTGGGATCCGCCTCGCTCTTCAGCGAGATGCTCCGCTCGAACTCGGCCAGAGCCTCCTTGGGCTGATTGCCGTGCAGAAGCTTGGCACCCCGTTCGGTGCAGGTTTTGGAGGTGAACAGCTTGGAGCGCCGCTGGTACTCGGCCTCCCCCTCGTCCCCGTCCGCTTCCTTTCTCAGGGTGAAACGGACGTTATCGAAGACGCAGTCATAGACCGGGGAGTCGTACCTCTCATTGAGCTCACCGGTGACCTCGTTTCCGGAGACCGCGAGCGAGAGGCGGTGGTCGGTACCCTTTAGGTCCAGGTCGGCCGGATAGGTCACCTTGAGGTTGCCGAGGTCGGGTCCGGTGAAAAAGCCCTGCTCCATGGAATTGCCGTTGAAAAAGCCGGTGACGGCCTGACCGTCTCCCGCGCCGTCGATCCTGATCACGACCTCGACCGGCAGCCTGCTTCCCTGCCGCAGCTTCCCGTCGCAGGCCTTTCCGGTGACCTTCACCAGTTCGACATCCCCCCGGTAGACGGAGGTATCCGCCTTGGCCTCCCCCGCCTGCACGCAGGAAGCCCCCCCCATCACCAGGCAGAAAGCGGCCGCCAGCACTGCCGTTTTGCTACGCCCCTTCGTTTCATCCATTGCACTGTCCTCGCCGGAACCGGGATTTTCGATCCGGCCCATTCAGCCACAAAACGGTGCAAGATGCAATACCTGAGACGGTACCAGCAGGCCAATCGGCACCACATTTTTACTTCGACCAAGATAAAAATGGTTTGACAGCAGACGGGGAGTGGATTACCTTTCTATTTCGAGATCAATCGAAACGAAAGGAACCTCCCATGACAGCGGAAAAGAGTCTCGCCATCATCAAGGCGCTCGCCGACGCATCCCGGCTGGCCATCGTCAAGTCGCTCCTCGAGCGCTCCCAGTACGTGGAGGAAATCGCCAAGCGCCACGCCCTCGCCCCCTCCACCGTATCGTTCCACCTGAAGAAACTGGAACAGGCGGGCCTGGTCTCCAGCCGCAAGGAGCAGTACTACGTCATGGTGCAGGCCAACGCCCCGGTCTTCGAGACCACCTTGAAGGAGCTGGTTTCCGCCGTGCCGGTCCGCGAGGACCTCCAGGACGAACGGATGGAGCAGTACCGGCGCAAGGTGCTGGAGACCTTCTTTCCCCACGGCGTTCTCGGCAAGCTCCCCGCCCAGCACAAGAAGCGGCTCATCGTGCTCGAGCAGTTCGCCCAGCGCTTCGAGGCGGGGCGCCGTTACAGCGAGTCGGAGGTTACCGGCCTGATCCGGCCCCTCTTCGACGACTACTGCACGGTCCGGCGGCTGTTGGTGGACGAAGGGATGATCCGCCGGGATGACTCGGGATACTGGCGGGAAGGGGATGGGTGCCTTAAACCGGTCCCCCTGCCGCAAACTAAGGGAGAAAAAGTGGTGAACCAGCAAGAGCAGCGGGCAGCCGTGAAAAGGCTCCACAAGCAGAACACCCCCGACATGGGGGTATACCAGCTACGCAACACGGTGAACGGCAGGATCTACATCGACTCGAGCAACAACCTCGAGAGCACCCGGAAGAGCAGGATGTTTCAGCTCAGGATGGGGAAGGTGGTCTTCAGCCACGAGCTGCAGGACGATCTCAATCGGCACGGAGCCGACAGCTTCGAATTCAGCGTGCTCGAGGTACTTCCCGCTCTTCGGCCGGGCGCCAATGTCGACCGTGAGCTCCTCGGCCTCAAACTCCGCTGGCAGGAGAAGCTTCACCCATTCGGTGACCAGGGCTATAACAGTCTCAAAGGGTTTGAGCGTGAGCGGAAACAGATCAACATCCTGGAGCAGCTCGCCGAGAGATGACGACCCTTTTTTTCAATCAAAATCTTGATTTCTTAGAGATTTAGTTGTAGCTTTATGACCGGGAAAAGACATATTTTCTGATAGACGACAATACTAAACCATCCGCGAGGATGGGGCGGAAAGCCCATTGGGTCTCACGTAAGACAGCCGGGTTGCCGAAATATCACTTCGGCAACCCGTTTTTTGTGTCCTGAGCCGAAGCCTTCTCCAGCTATTTTGATAACTGTGGAGGCGCCATGTTAGCCTTGGACTCTTCGATCGCCAATATCGAGACCTCGGAATCCGAAGTCCTCGACCTCTTCCAATCCCAGCCGCTCCCCCTCAACCTCAACGGCTCACGCCCCGAGCCGCGGGTCGCCTACATCTGCGCCGTCAAGAAGAACACCAACGTGCAGATCTACGTCGCCCTGGCCGGTGAGCGGGGGCGCAACCTCGTCTATACCGACTCGGACTGCTCGGTCAGCGAGAACGACTACCAGGGGTCGCTGCAGGAGGCGCTGGGGTTCGCGCAGTCGATGGGATTTGCGCCGGAACGGGTCAATCTCAACTACAGCCCGGCAATGAGGGCGGTGGTGGTCCGCAACTACAAGATCTTCAACCTCCCCGGCAGCAAACCGGAGAGGGTCCTCACCAAATCGTCTCCCCAGGCCGCCTCCGCGGGGTCCGCAGACACCGTGCAGCCCCTCCCGTCGATGGCCGCCGCGGCCGAAGCCGCCGTGGCACCCTCTTCCGCAAGAGCCGCCAAGCCAAGCCCGATGCCGGACCTCTCCAGGGAGCAGGCGAACCAGGTCGCCATCGCCGAGGTCTTGGTCAAGATCGGCAAGGAACTCGACGCCATGCGGAGCGAGCGGGACGATCTCCTCCTCCGGATGCAGGAGCTCTCCGCCAACCACCTCGGGGCCTCCGCCAAGGTAAAAACCCTGCAGAGCGAAAACGAACGGCTCGCTTCCCGGCTGGGCGAGGTCGCCGATGCCGCCGGCAAGCTCGACACGGTTTCCTCCGAACTGGCCGCCGCGCGGGAGGAAGCGTCCCGCCTCTCACGGGAACTCGACGAGGTGCGTCAGCAGCAAGCGGCCTTGAAGGCGGAGCACGAGGCGGTCCAGGCAGAGCGTGAGGCGCTGCAGGCGGAACGTGGGGCTCTACAGGCGGAGCGTGAGGCTCTACAGGCGGAGCGTGAGGCGCTGCAGGCGGAGAACAAGGGACTGAAGGTAGACAAAGCCGCCTTCACGGAAAAGCTCGCCGTCGCCGAACAGGAATCGACCAGGCTTGCCGCGGAGCGCGATGCCCTCTCCCAACGCACCGAGGAGTTGAGACAGGTGGTTGAGCGCACCGAAAGTGAGCTCCACGAGACGCGGGCCAAGGTGGAATCCGTTTCGGGCGAGATGGAAACCGAGCGGTCACGGGTCCAGGAGCTCGAGGCGAAGGTCCAGGGACTCGAGTCACTGCTCCAGGAAGTCAACGAAGGGGCTGCATCCCGGGAGACCGAGATCGAAACGGTGCGCGCCGAACTGGCGGCGGTAATCGCTGAGCGCGAGCTGCTGGTTGAGCAGGAGAAGGAGAGCGCCGGCAACAAACTGGAAGCGGCCCGCGCCAAGCTTAAGGCCGTCACCGCCGAAAAGACCGCCAGCGACCAGCAGGTCGAGAAACTCGAGAAGAAGGTCGCATCGCAGAAAGGGGAGCTGGATTCGCTCCGAGCCGAGGTCGCCTCGCTTAGCGAGGAGCGCGAGACCCTGGCCAAACGCGAGAACGAGCAGAGCGCCCAGCTGGAAGCCCTGCTGGCGCGGCTGGACGCGGTTGTCGTTCCTTCCGGAAAAGCGGTACCGGAGGAGCTGGCGCCCCTTTCCATACACGAGGCAAAAGCGAATGATCCCGCGCCTCCTCCCATCCACGAGGCGGCAGCGGCTGCCATCGCCGAATCGGAACCCTCCCTGCAGCCGTCGGTCCCGGCCGACATGGCCGAAGTCGAGTTTCCTCCCTTCGACGAGTTGGAGCTCGCGGCACGTACCGGCAGTGAAGGGGAAGCCGTCGAGGCGGTCGCCGATCAGATCCCGGAAGGAGAATCCCCCGTCCCCCACGAGGCTCCCGCCGGCCACGGCACGGTCGAGGCGGCTGCCGTCCCCGCGGAAGCTGAGCCGCCCAAGGCCGCTCAGCCTCAACCGTCGCCGGCCCAAGCCGAGGTCAAGGAGCCTGAGCAGACGATGCCCGAGCGGAAGGCACCGGACCCGCAGCAGGATTCCATCTACAGCGGCTGGCCGGAAACCGTCGCCACCGCAACGTTCCTCGCCGCCCCGCAGGCGAGCGGCTTCGGGTTCGACTCCTTCCCCTCGTTCTCCGACGACGATGAGGAAGGGCCCGGGCTGTTCCTGCTGCAAAAGGAAATGCACGACATCGAACTGGGCATCCCGGATAACCTCGTGGCGCTCTACAAATCGTTCAACGTCACCCAGGTGGCTCCCGACGGCAAAGGACCCGAGCGCTGCGAGGGGTACATCTGCTGCGTGAAACGGGATGGCGGGCTCAAGGTCTATGCGCTCATCGTCGGTCTGCAGACCGGGACCATCGGTATCTACGCCCCCGAACACCAGCCGGCCGACGAGCAATCCCTCTCGGGCACCATATCCGGAGCCAGCGAATTCTTCGAACAGGTGGGGCTGATGATGGAGCCGCTCGACATCAGCTCCCCCGAGCGTCGCACCGGGCAGATCTCCGGTTGTCCGGTCTTGAAGGTGGCCTGAGGGGCGCGGACCCGTTGCGGAAACGTTCCTTTCTTTGTATAGTGGCGGGAAATTTTGAGGAGCATCGTCCCTGCCCATGACCCACTCCACCTACCGAATAGCCGTCATCGGCGCCGGAGCCCTCGGCGCCATCTACGCCAGCCTTCTTTCCAGGACCGCACACCCCGTCTCCTTCATCGCCGCCGGTGAACGCCACGACCGGTTGAAGCGCGACGGCGTGACAGTCAACGGAACCTTTTACGCCATCGACGTGAGGACGCCGGAAGAGGCCACCCCCGTCGATCTCCTCATGGTCGCCGTCAAGCACCACCACCTCGATGAAGCGATCGGCCAGATGACCAACGCCGTCGGCCCCCATACCGGCATCCTCTCGGTCATGAACGGCATCGACAGCGAGGAGCGTATCGGCGCCGTCTTCGGGAGGGAGAAGGTCCTCTACGGCCTCTCGCTGGGGATCGATGCCGTGCGGGAGGGGAACGCGGTCACCTACCAGAACCTGGGACGCATCCAGTTCGGGGAGAGGGAAAACGGCACCTTGAGCGGCCGGGTGCAAAGGATCGCCGCGCTCTTCAATGAGGCGGGAATCGCCCACGAGACCCCCAAGGACATGATCCGCAGTCTCTGGTTCAAGTACATGATCAACATCGGGGTGAACCAGGTATCCGCCGTGTTGGGAGCGACCTACGGCGCGTTGCGGGAATCGGCCGAGGCCAGGGAGATGATGGAAGGGGCAATGCGGGAAGTGATCGCGGTGGCCATGGCCGCCAAGGTCGATCTCGGCGATGCCGACATCGAGCAGTGGTACCGGATACTGTCATCGCTGGGGGCGAGCGGGAAAACCTCCATGCTCCAGGACGTCGAAGCCGGCCGCAGGACCGAGGTAGAGATGCTGGCCGGCACCCTCATCCGTCTCGGCCGCGGCTACGGGATTCCGACCCCGGTCAACGAGAAGCTGTTCGAAAAGATCAGCGGCATGGAAGCTGGTTCGCTATCGTCATGAAACGAGAAATGCCCGCCAGGGAGCGGGCATTTGCGTAGGCAGGTAACGCCGGATTCAGACCGATTTTGCCGGCGGCTGCATCATCTTGGGATCGAGGGGGAACTGCGTGGGGTAGCCGGAGAACATCGCCCAAAGCGT
This sequence comes from Geomonas sp. Red276, assembly GCF_054784495.1. Classification (NCBI taxonomy): domain Bacteria; kingdom Pseudomonadati; phylum Thermodesulfobacteriota; class Desulfuromonadia; order Geobacterales; family Geobacteraceae; genus Geomonas; species Geomonas sp. Red276. The sequence goes on along the minus strand of NZ_BLXW01000020.1, from coordinate 8,591 downwards.
TTCCCGCAGCTCGCGTTCCGAGTGGCTCCCGGTACGGACCGTCTGCGGCTGCAGCGGGGGAGCCAGCTTTTCGAACGCGAGGTAAAAGCCTCCCTCTTCCAGTTGAACGGAAAGCTTCACGTTGGAGGCCTCGCGCCGTCCGGTAAGAACCTGCTTACGCCCATCGGAGAGCACCCACCGCCCCCGGCTGAAATAGACGCTGTAGTTCTTCTTCCAAAGATTGCGCCCCCAAAGCCTCTCCCCGGTATCCTCCAACACGGCAACGACCATGGCAGCCACCGATTGCACATCCTGGCCGGGACCCGAGACCCCGTTCGACGTTTTGTAAGACATACAGCGACCCTTCCCTCGTGGCGTCGCGTGCGAATTGCACGCGATTGAAGGGAAGTATCACGATTTCATTAAAACCGCAAGTTACAAAATATGGTCAACATATTGAATGCGCTGATGAATTTATAGCTAGGAGATATCCGACAGATCCGGAAACGTTACTTTTTGCCGTTTCGGCTGTCCAGGATCCGCCTCACCGCCCGGAGCAGGTCCTGGGGCTGCACCGGTTTGGTGATGAGGTCGACCCCTTCCTGCAGCTCTCCCCTGCTTTTTATGAAGTCCTTGGTGTACCCGCTGGTGAACAGGATCCTGGTCTGCGGTTTGAGGCGGGCGATCTCCCGGGCGGCTTCCCAGCCGCTGCGCCGGGGCATGATCATGTCCATGACGACGAGGTCGACGGACTCCGCATGTTCCCCGAAAACCGCCACCGCTTCCTCTCCATCGCTGGCGGTGAGCACCCGGTAGCCGCTCGTGGCCAGCACCTCATGGAGCAGAGTGCGCAGGGCGGGGTCGTCCTCGGCGACCAGCACCGTCTCATCTCCTCCGGCCGCGGCAACCTCGCCGGTTGGCTGCTCCCGTAGCGGCACCCCGGCCTCGGCCGCCAGGGGGAGGTAAATCTTGAACGAGGTTCCCTTCTCCGGCTCGCTGTACACGTGGATGTACCCGTTGTGCTGGGTGATGATGCCGTGAACGATGGCCATCCCGAGGCCGGTCCCCTTGCCGACCTCCTTGGTGGTGAAGAAGGGCTCGAAGATCTTGGAACGGGTCACCTCGTCCATCCCTGCACCGCTGTCCGATACCGACAGGACGGCATACCGGCCGCTCGGAGGCGCGGCACCCCGCTCACCATACGCCTCCACCTCCTGCACGTCGGTCTCGATGACCAGCAGGCCACCCTTCGGCATGGCATCGCGGGCGTTGGTGCCGAGGTTCATCAATACCTGCCCGATCTGCCCCACGTCCGCCTTCACCGGCAACTCCGGCTCCCTGACGATCACCCTGAGCTGGATGTCCTCCCCGATGATGCGGACGAGGAACCGCTGTATCTGCTGCACGATGTCGTTGAGGTTGACCACCTTGATGTCCATCACCTGCTTGCGGCCAAAGGCGAGCAGGCCGCGGGTGACCTGGGCCGCCTTCTCCGCCGCGGCGAGTATCTGGTCGACCTTTTCCTGGAGGGGGCCCGGCAGCTGGGCCGACAGGCGCAGGATGGTGGCATATCCGGCGATGACGGTGAGGATGTTGTTGAAATCATGGGCCACGCCCCCCGCCAGCTGCCCCACCGCCTCCATCTTCTGCGACTGGAAGAGAAGCTCCTTCATCCTCCTCTGCTCGGTGACGTCCTCCTTGATGGCGATGTAGTTGGTGGTCTGGCCGCCCTGGTTGCGGATGGGAGAGATGGTGACGTGCTCCCAGAAAAGGTCGCCGTCCTTCTTCTTGTTGTGAAGCTCACCTTCCCAGATGCCACCCGCCGTGATGGTGTTCCAGAGGTCCCGATAGGTTTCCGGCGGGTTGGTCCCCGATTTCAGGATGCTCACGTTTTCCCCCAGCACCTCCTCCGGCCGGTAACCGGTCAACTGGGTGAACCGGGGGTTGACGAACTCGATATTGCCTCGGGTGTCGGTGATCAGGATGCTTACCGGGCTCTGCTCGACGGCCTGCGACAGTTTGCGCAATTCCCTGGTGGCGCGCTCCCGCTCGGTGATGTCCTCGACGAATCCTTCAAGGTAGCTCCCCCCCTCCGACGGTTCGTTCACCACGCGGATATAGAGATTGGAGGAGAAGGTGGTGCCGTCTTTGCGGCGGTATTCCACCTCGCGGCGGATGAAGGATTCCGCCGCCAGCACCTCCCGTATCACCGAGACCCGCTGCTCGGGGTCCACGAAGTACTGCCGCCCGATGTTGGTAGTGTCTTTTTGAAACTGCTCGGGGGAATCGAAGCCGAAGAGCTTCGCCATCATCGGGTTAACGTTGATGATGCGCCCCTCCATCGTCGTCTGGAAAATCCCCACCGGGGCGTTTTCGAAGATGTCCCGGTACCGTTTCTCGGTCGCCCGCAGCAGCTGCTCGGCCATCTTACGGGCGGTGATATCCCGGAAGCTGGCACGGATGAGCCTGCGGTCGGGAGACGGCAGCCTGGTCAGATGCACCTCGCAGAGGAGCTCCTTCCCTTGTGCGTTGCGGACCGAGCGCTCCAGGACGACCTCTTCTCCGGCTAACACCCTTGCGGTGGCGGTCCTCATGCTTTCCAATACGGCGAGTCCGTCCGGCTGCTGTTCGGTGTAGAAACGTTGCGGGCTGTGTCCGATCAATTCCCCGCGGCTGCAGTCGAAGAGCTCGGTCGCGCTGTGATTGACGTCGACGATGCTGATCTCGTCCCCATCGATCACCATGATGGCGTCGGGAGCCTTGTCGAGCAGCGTGCGGTACCGCTCTTCGGTCAGCCGCAGCAGCTGCTCGACATGCCTTCGTTCACGTATCTGCCTCTTCAGGGTCGTTATCCAGATCAGGAGCAGGACAAACAGCAACGCGGCCCCGCCGAGGATGGCCCCTTCGATGAGCCGGTGGGCCTTTTCCCGGGTCAAGACGATGACCTGCTGGCCCGACACGTCCCCCTGGCCGGTTTGGGCCAGGAGACGAGGCTGCTGACGCTGCGAAAGATGCCCAGGTAGCTCCGGGCCCGACAGGTACTTCATGGCGTGGACGAGGTCGATGGGGAGTCGTACCGCGACGCCGTCTGAAGGCTGGATGGTGGGAGGGAACTCGAGGTTGGCTGCAAGGAGAACGGGGGGCGGTGCGGCGTGAGAGAGGCGCAGAGGGAGGAAGCAGATCAGAGAGACGAGAATGATGTGTTTCTTCTTCATGCCACCGCCTGCCGACGCCCGGTTAGGGTCTGAAAAGAGCCAAGCACCCCTGAGACAGCAATTAAACACTAGGATTGTATCAGTTAGACTCGCTATGTCAGGCTACTGCAGGTTATTAGACCAGAGATGATCGTACTTCGACCACACCACCCTGAAGCGTGCCCACGGGAAAATTTAACTCATCGCAAAACGGTATACCGCCTCTCGATCTCCGTGCGAAAAGAGGCGGGAGTCCTGTTCAGGTGCATACCGATCCCCTGGATATAAGAAAGGGGCTGCGCATGACGCAGCCCCTTCCCGTTATTCAAAATTTCCAGCCCATAATCGTGGTGCCCGGAGCCGGGGTCGATGGTTCCGCCTAACCTACTGAAGTCATAGTGTTTATTTGTGGCAATCTGGACACATGTCATTAATAATACCACTAAACAAGAAATTCCTTTTCTACGAGTGTGAAGCAGACGATCGGCACCAAAAATCGAACTTAAACATCCTAAAATACAGGGTTTACCACCAGAAAACGGCCCCAACTTACACCAAAAATACTCTCAAAAATGCAGCACTTTACCGGGACGGAGACGGCGCAAGGTCGGGCACGCTGTCCCACTCCTTTACCACGGAACTGACAAGTCGCACAAGGCCTTTTTGCCTGGAGGTAACCCTTTCGATGACTCCCAGGCTTCCGGTTCCTAATCTTTATACCCCTTTGGTCCCGAGCCACTTCGTCCCACTCTTCAAGGCGTCCAAGTAATCGGCCCAAGTTTGCATCATTTCACGCCTTGCGTCAAGATGCGTCGTCCGGATGTATGCGCGGCCGTTGGGGTCCTTCACTTTGTGCGCCAGTTGGTGCTCGATAATATCAGGCCTAAAGCCCAAGACCTCATCAAGCATCGTGCGGGCCATCGGTCTAAACCCGTGTGCAACAATTTCGTCTTTTGTGAAGCCCATGCGACGCAATGCAATATTGAGGGCATTGTCACTCATGCACTTAAGCGACGAACGGCAACCGGGAAAGACCCACCTGCTACGGGAGGTGACCGATTGAATCTCCCGGAGGATTGCCACGGCCTGACGAGATAACGGGACAATATGAGGTTCGTCCATCTTCATTTTATCGGCAGGAATGCTCCATAGTCCCGCTTCAAAATCTATCTCGGTCCACTCAGCCTGCCGTAGTTCTCCAGGCCGGACAAACACGAGAGGAGCCAGTTTCAGGGCACACTTCACCACAATAAAACCCTGATAGCCGTCGATAGCCCGAAGGAGCGGTGCAACCTTTTTTGGATCAGTAGGAGCTGCAAAATGGCTTTCCTTAACAGGTGGCAATGCTCCAACCAAATTAACCACAGGATTACTTTCTGCTCGCACAGTTGCAATTGCAAACCGAAAAACTTGACCACAAATGCGACGTGCCCGGTGTGCCGTATCTAAACTTCGATCCTTTATCCGTCGCAATATCTCAAGTACATCCCCTGCATTCACATCACTTATTGGAATCGCTCCAATGGATGGAAAAACATACATTTTAAGGATGGTCAATATCCGACAGGCGGTCTTTTCTGCCCATTGAGATTTAAACTCTTCATGCCACTCCCGCGCCACCACCTCGAAAGTGTTGGCTCCTTCTTTCAACTTCTTAGCTTTCTGCTCCTTTTTAACTCTACCCGGATCATGGCCATCAGCCAGCAGCTTTCTAGCGTCATCCCTCTTTTTACGTGCATCAGACAACGAGATCAGGGGGTAACCCCCGAAAGAGAGGAGCTTCTGTTTGCCGAGGTAGCGATATTGTAACCGCCACAATTTTCCACCTGAAGGAGTCACAAGCAAGTGCAGTCCGAAGCCATCCTGCATTTTATACGGTTTATCATGGGGCTTTGCATTTTTGATAGTGATGTCCGATAGAGGTGCAATTCGCTTAGGCATGTTTCTTCCTCCGGATTTCAAAGTACTTCTGACGTCACCTTGGAACCACCGGCACCCCCTGTGCCACCAGCAACTACCTTTGGAACGCCATTTGCCCCCCCTTTTAGCTCGTCAAGATAGTCAGCCCACCTTTGCATCATTTGACGTCGTGTATCGAGGTATTTGCCTTCCCCGTCAGAACCCTGCAAATCAGGATCGTTAACGGTAAACGACAGTTGTCGTTCGATTACATCAGGTGCAAATCCAGTCCCCTCAAGAGTTGTCTTCGCCATAAGGGTAAAATTGCCCATAACTTGGCACTCATCAAACCCCATTCGTCGAAAAGCGGCGACAACCGCATTGTTGCTCATGCAACGTGGGGACGAGCGGTGACCAGGAAAAACATAAGCGGAATTACCAGTCAAAGACCGAAGTTCCTTAATAATCATTATTGCCTGACGTGACAAAGGAACCATATGCGTGATTTTGTTCTTGTTTTGGGGATGAATCGACATGTACCACAACCGTTCTTCTAGGTTTAATTCTGACCATAGAGCATGCAGTAATTTTTCATATTCAACAATTAGTAATATTGAAAGTTGCATAGCATATTTTATAATGTTAGACGGTTCGTATTCATCAATACTTCTAATAATTTGCAAGACAAATGTTAATTCAATTGTTGCCGCAGTTTGTTTAACTTTGGCACTTCGCCTGGTTATGTGTAAATCACTGACTGGGTTAAGCTTTGTAATTCCAGCTTCAATGGCAAATTTGAAAATATGGTTGAGTACTGTCTTTACCTTTTGTGCAGCTCCCTTAGATCTATTTTCAATTTGCTGCAAAATTATCAACAATTCAGATTGTGTCAAGTTGTTTATATGCTTCTTGCCTACATAATGAAAAACATCAATTTCAAGACGAGCCAACATCTCCTTTGCATATGAAGGAGCCAACATGCACTTTGCTTGTTCGTACCACCGGCGAGAAACGTCCTCCAGGGATTTCACCTCTTCTTCCGGACGTCGTACCTTCAAGATCTTTTTAAGCTCACTTGGATCAACACCGCCAGCAAGTTGCTTTCTGGCCTCTTCTAATTTTTGCCGCGCTTCGACCAAAGAGACTGCGGGATATGCTCCAAGGCAGAGCAACTTCTGCTTACCTGCGAATCTATATTGGAATCTCCATAGCTTGCCCCCTTTCGTGGTCACAAGCAAATGCAGCCCGTAGCCGTCCGAGAGCTTGTAATCTCTATCTCCAGGCTTAGCATCTTCAACCTGGGAATCCGATAATGGCAAAATTCGCTTAGGCATTGCTTTCCCACCACATTTGCAATACAAATTCAGAAATACGTCCTCGGCCGCATTCACACGAGCTGCCAAAATGTATTTGATCGTGTAAAATACAACTCATCGACAGCTCTTTTAAAACAGCACAAGTTGATGCTCATAATTTGATTACTAGGTTTTTTAAATACAGAGGGTTCAGCTGGTCAATATATCCACGAGGGTTCACAATCACTCGGGTTTTTCCTATTATATAGTCAAAAGAATCGTGCGTGTGCCCATGTACCCACAGTTCAGGGCCGTGATCTCTAATTTCACTGGACAGGTCGGTAACGAAAGCCGAATTTAGACCATCTCCTTTGAACTCGGCACTGATCGAGAGAGGCGAGATGCCGTGATGCGTCAGCACAACTGATTTCTTTCCGCTTGCCTGCTTTAGGACGTCAAAGATATAGGCCTTCGACTGGAAAAAGGCATCAACAGTATCTTCGGGAGATAGCCGGTCACCTGTTGGTTTTTTAACAATCTCGAAGTCGTTCATATTCTCCTTTGCATTTTTCATCTTCAAGGGGTCCTTCCCTCCGAAGTCAGTCCACAGCGTTGCCCCAACAAATACGACCCCTCCAATCTCAACAAATTGATCTTCCAAAAAATGTACATTGTCAGGAACCATACTCTTCAATTCGGAAACCCTCGAAAAGAAGTCATTGTTGTAAAAGAAATGGTTTCCTGCCACGTACACTACAGCCAAGAACTGCTTGGCAAAGAAGCTTAAAGGCCTTAGCCAAGTACTTTTGCGATGCGCCATCCCTAAATCTCCAGCTATCAGCGCTACCGTTTCTTTATCAGTCGAAAGAGGAGGCACTACTATCGGCAGAATGCGTGTTATTTCCCTGAAAGGCCAAAACTCACAGTGTAAATCGGAAAATGGACGAACGTACATTAGGCTCTCTCCAGAACAGCATATTGAGGTGGCGATAAGATTTGGCAGCTACTAAGCCCCCTGGTACAGGATTCCATTGCCCCACGGCACGAAGCGTGGTGTATCAACAACATGTCACTGCAACAGTTTCTGTCTGTGAGCCATTTGCCTACCGGGATCAATGTTGTGAAGAAGCATCATTTTGACTTTATCTCTCACCACCCGGGCATGCCCCACAGACACTACTGGAAATATTCCGATAGATAACGATGTCCTCCTACCTCCGTACTGGTAACGCACCCTCCATATCTTCCTGCCAGACGGTGCCACGATCAAAAGCAAACAATCACCATCCGACATGGAATACTCTTTATCTTTACTCTGGGCATTCTGTATCTGGGAGTTGGACAATCGCTGAATCCCCTTATAAATGACTCGCCTGCGGCTAAACCGCTGATGGGGGTCATTATTGCCACACAGCATTCTTCTGATCACATGTGTCATGTTCCTGGCTTCGTCCAACGAAACTAGCGGAAATGGTCCGAGAGATAAAGATGTCCTCCTGCCTGCGTACTTATAACGCACCTGCCATATCATGCTGCCTGAGGGTGCAACAACCAACTGCAGGCCATTTTTGTCCGATAATGAATACTTTTTATCCTTGCGCTGTGCATTTTTTATCTGGGAGTACGTCAATAGCCGCAGCCACATGCACACCTCCGTTAAGATCACAGGATCACAGCTCCTGAGCTGTGTAGTAGCCAAATGTCTGTGTGGGTAACTCAACGGCGACAATGACCGCTACGCTATAACTTCGCTGCGGTCAGGTATGGCGGCTAATTGTGGATCACATTGAAAGCCGATCCACAATCGGCGCCCAACTTTGCCCCACCTACAACGCTGCCCGTCCCTGGGTGCCGATAGAAGTCGACTGGAAGCCAATCCACAAGCGAGGTCCAGAGGTCTTTCAGTTTAGGAGGTTAAGTGCCCACCGACAATTTCTCTCCTCCCTTCACGGTGTCCAGATAGTCCGCCAGTCGCTGCATCATTTCTCTCCGCTCTGGAAGGAACAGCGTGTGCTCGGGGACGAATTTAGAAAAGCTCTTTACCCTATGACCAAGTTGGATATCTATGAAATCCGGTCTCGCTCCAAGGATCTCGTGCGCATTCCGCTGAAGTCGGCCACCCAATCCGACGGAAGTCGGCCGGGTGTTCCGATTGAAGTCGGCCACCCCCTGAGGGGTGCGCCGCTGGGTGTTGGTTACTGTCTCACATGGTTTCGCACGGGTC